>NZ_VHLC01000109.1:0-29749 GCF_006547355.1 Myxococcus sp. AB036A
GCCATGGGGGCCGTGCCTGCCGGGCGTGTGGCTGTCGCACCGGGACCGGTGACGGGCGGGCGCGCGGCGGTGGCACCCGGGCCAGCGACGGGCGGGGGCGCCCCGGGGCCGGCGGCTGGGACGGTGCCCACGGGGCGCGTGGTACTGGGACCTGCCGCGGGCGTCGCGCCTGCCACGGGGCGTTGGGGCGCGGCGCCGGCGGTTTGCGCCACCCCGCCGGGCTGCGGACCTCCCGCGACGTTCGGAGCGGCTCCAGCGGGGCGCTGTTGCGCGGCGGCGTTCGGGGCCGCAGCGTGTGCGGCACCCGTGGAGGGCTGGGCACCTCCGGCACCGGGCGCTCGTGGGCCCACATCCTGCGCCGTCCTGGCCTGTCCGGCGAACGACACCGAGTCCAGCTCCTTGAGCAGGAACGCGAGCCGCAGCAGGTGGTCCGCGTCCTGTGCGAAGTCCGTCAGCAACTGCGCGACCGAGCGCACGCCGTCGATGACCGTGAGCGCGCGGACCTCGTGCGGCGTGAGGCGCAGCTCGCTCGCGGCCACGACACCACCGGACTTCATGATGGGAAGCTGGAGCACCGGGGTCAGCCGGCGCTTGAGGTCCGCGGAGGGAATCCGGCGAACCGTGTCGCTCAGCACGGCCCATCGGTGCCCCAGCGGCATCGCCTTGTGTGAGGACAGGTCCTTCAGCTCGAAGGTGAACGTCCCGGTCTCAGCCCGCAGGCCCCTGGAGAGAATGCCGCCCGCGCGCTGCGCCAGGATGGCGAAGGCGGTGGCTGGCTGGAGCAGTCCCAGACCGAAGAGTGCGGTGAGCAGGTCTCCGCCAAAGCGCTCCAGCGCGGGCTCGGCCTGGCGAAGCTGCTCGGGCGTGAGCAGCCGCGCCGCGACCAGTGACGGCCCGAGCGCCTCCTCAGGATGGGACGAGTCGACGAACTCCGGGTTGCCCTTGCGGAAGTGAATCTGGACGACGCGGTCCGCCAGCGTCAGCGACAGCAGCCCCGTCTGCTCCCGGGCGGCGATGCGGCCATAGAGGCGGATGGGGGAGAACTGCTCGAGTTGGCCGAGGGCCGGAATCTCCGGTGCGGCGTCATCGCCCTCCACCGCGGGCACCGCCACGGGGGCGGACGCCGGGGCCGGGCTCGCGGGGGGAGCGCTCGGCGGACGCGCGGCTCCCGCCACGGGCGGAGGTGGCACCGCTCCGGGAGGACGGGCCTGCTGGGCGGGCGCCACGGGACGCCGCGCGGGGTCCACAGTGGCCCGAGCACCGGGACCCGCCATGGGGGCCGCGCCAGGGCCTGCCATGGGGACCGCGCCAGGGCCCGCCATGGGGGCCGCGCCAGGACCTGCCATGGGGGCCGCACCAGGGCCTGCCATGGGGACCGCGCCAGGGCCCGCCATGGGCCGGACACCGGCACCCGCGCTGGGCGCCGCGCCAGGGCGGACACCAGGGCCCGCGATGGGCGCACCGGGGCCTGCGATGGGCGCACTGGGACCCGCACTCGGTGCGACACCGGGGCCTGCCACGGGTCGGACACCTGGCCTCGCCATGACGGGCGCTCCGGGGGCCACGCCCATGGGAGCGCCCGGTGCGGCCTGTTCCGCGGCGGAGACGGGCGGGGCGCCCGGGC
Source organism: Myxococcus sp. AB036A (assembly GCF_006547355.1). Taxonomy (NCBI): domain Bacteria; kingdom Pseudomonadati; phylum Myxococcota; class Myxococcia; order Myxococcales; family Myxococcaceae; genus Myxococcus; species Myxococcus sp. AB036A. The sequence continues at coordinate 1,625 of NZ_VHLC01000109.1, forward strand.
CCCACAGCTCGCGGGGAACGACCTCGCGCGCTTCCGGGAAGCGCCAGGGAAAGGCGAAGTTGAGCCCGTCCTCGGACATCTGGAGCCGGCCCTGGATGGAGCCGCTTTCGATGAGCAGTTCAATGGTCGGCAGGGTGAGGGGCCCCCACATGGTGCCCCTGTCGTTGCGGACCCAGTACTGCCGGACCTCACCCTCCGCCATGCGCGGCCTTGCTCCTTCGTCCTGCGAGAAAAGCGAACCCTACCGCTGTCCTCCGTCGCATCAAAGCAGAGCGCCGGGGCGCGAGCCCCTTACTTCGACTCAGGGCGCCGCGCCATCCAGTGCCGCCAGCCCGAGCGCTGCCAGACACGCCGCGTCCGCTGTCTGTTCAGCGGGCGGGTCGAAGCAGTGCACCTCGCTGTCGAAGACCTTGCACAGCCCGTTCGGGGTGGACGCACAGGCCGACTTCGAGAAGGCGGTGGTGCAGTTGTACCCACACACCGGCCCCGCCTCGGTGTTCTTGCACTGCGGCGCGGGCAGCTCGCGCTTCCAGGCGCACAGGGCGGCAGGGGAGGGGTCGAAGCAGGTGATGCGGCCACTGGCCAGCTTGCACACGCCCGCGGGCGTCCGAGCGCAGCGCACTCCCTCCGAGGCGTTGATGCAGCCATAGCCACACGTCAGCTCCATGGCGTTGCTGTGGCACTGAGCCGTGGGCGTGTCCTTGCCGTAGACGGCGAACACCACGGCGGGCGGGTCGAAGCACTCCACCTCGCCGCCCCGGCCCCGGCAGACGCCCGCGGGGGACTGCGCGCACTTCACCCGGCCGGGCTGCGTCGCGCAGTTGTAGCCACACGCCACTACCCCGTCGATGCTCTGACACTCCGGCTTCGGCAGCGCCGCGCCATAGGCCTTCTGCACGTAAGCCGGCGGGTCGAAGCAGACCGCTTGCCCGTCAATCACCTGGCAGTGGCCCTGCGGTGTCTGCGCGCAGCGCACCCGCTGTCCGTCCGACTTGCACCCATAGCCGCAGGACACCTTGCCGTCGATAGCGCGGCACGTCGGCGCGGAAGGATCCTGCGGAGTCGGAACCGAGCCCAGGGTGAGCGCCAGCACGGTGAGGAAGGAAGCGAGCACGGGGACCTCGGCGGGGGGAGTGGAGTCGTCCCGGCATTGACGCCCAAGGCGCGTGATGACGCAAGAAGCGGGCGGTCATGGGCGGCGGGCCGGGCACGTGGTACCCAGGCGCCGCCCGCGAGGAGGTTCACCCCGGTGGACGTGGACGTCAGTGCGCTGCACCTCATCCTGCTGTGCGTGGCCGCGCTGATTGCCGGCATGGTGGATGCCATCGCGGGAGGCGGCGGGCTCATCTCCCTCCCCGCGCTGCTGGCCGCGGGCCTTCCGCCCCACGTGGCGCTGGGCACCAACAAGGGACAGTCCGTCTTCGGCTCGTTCGCCGCGCTGGTGCGCTTCTCCCGCGCGGGGCTGGTGGATGGGAACCTGGCGCGAGTGACGTTCCCCTTCGGCCTGGGTGGGGCCTTCGGGGGCGCGGCGCTGGTGCTGCTGGTGAAACCGGAAGTCCTCAAGCCGCTGGTGCTGGTGCTGCTCATCGCGGTGGCGGTGTTCCTCGCCTTCCGCAAGCCGCCGCGTCCGGGAGACATGCCGGAGCCCGGGCCGCCCGCGCGCGCCCGGGCCATTGGCGCGCTCATCGCGCTGGCCATCGGCACCTACGACGGCTTCTTCGGACCGGGGACGGGGACGTTCCTCATCGTGGCCTTCTCGTCCCTGCTGGGACACGGCCTGGCGCGCGCGTCCGCGGACGCGAAGGTGGTGAACTTCGCCTCCAACCTCGCCTCCGTCGCGTTGTTCGCATTCAAGGGCGTGGTGCTCTGGAAGGTGGCGCTGCCCATGGCCGGCGCCCAGTTCGCGGGCGCCTACCTGGGCGCGCACCTGGCCGTGAAGGGCGGTGACAAACTGGTGCGCAAGGTGGTGCTGGGCGTGGTGTTGGCCCTGGTGCTCAAGCTGGGGCACGACGTGGTGACGGCCTGAGAAGCCGTCACCCCGCCATCAGCCGATGTGCACCAGCAGCGCCTCCCGGCGCTTCGCCACGGCGGCCATGAACTTCTGGAGCTCCTCGAAGTAGGAGAGCAGCTCCTCCAGCAAATCCACCTCGGACTCGGGCTCGTCCCATGTCCCGGGGTAGATGTCCTGGGCCTGCATGGTGGGCGCGTCGTAGCGCGCGCGCAGCGTCTTCTGCGTCACCTGTTGCAGCGCCGTGGCCAGGGCCTGCACCTGGGCCGGCGTGAAGACGCGTGCGGTGCCTTCCTCGGAAGGGATGTCGCCCACGTCCTCGCCGCCACGCACCAGGAAGTCCAGCGGCGCGCTGCCTTCCCACGGCGTTCCGGTCAGCAGGTACTGGAGGCCATGCCACGCCTCGCCGATGTCCAGCTCCAGGAACGCTGAGCCCTTCGGGTCACCGAAGTCCTCGTCATCGTCGACGAAGTCCTCCAGCCGTTCGGGGGCCTGGAGCAGGGCAACGCGCTGGGCCTCGGTGGCGCTGCGCAGGGTGCAGAGCATCTCCATGGAGCTATTCCACCACCACCAGCTTGGCGTTGTTCTCCACGGCGGTGCCTTCCTTGGCGAACAGCTCCGTCACCTTGCCCGCCTTGGGGCTCTTGAGCTCGTTCTCCATCTTCATGGCTTCCACCACCACGAGGCCCTGACCCTCCTTCACCTCGTCGCCCACCTTCACCAGCACCTTCACCACCTTGCCCGGCATGGGCGCGGTGACCAGCTGCTTGCCCTCGACGGAGAAGGCCGCGTTGGCCGCGCGCAGCCGGAGCCGGCGCTCATCCGCCACGTCGATGCGGTTCACCTGACCGCGCAGGAGCACGCCAAGCTCGTCGCCGTTCTCCTCGAACTCGACGTTGTACGACTGACCGTCCACCAGCATGGACAGCGTGCCGTGCTCCAGCGCCAGCGCGTCCACCTGGTACGTGGTGCCGCCCACGGTGATTTTGAACTGGTCGTTCCCCAGGGGCTCCAGGTCCACCGGGACCGCTTCCTTCTGGCCCTGCTGCTTCGTGAAGTAACGCATGGGAGTCCTTCCGAGCTGGGGGTTAGCGGCGCGTGCGCAGCGCCAGCTTCCACGGGGAGACGCCGCCGTTGCCACCGCCCTGGCCGCCACTGGCGGCAGGCAGGGTCTTCGCGCGCTTCTGGTCCTTCTGGTACGTGTGCACCACGCTGGCCAGCAGCGCCATCTCGCTCAGCTTCGGGTCCTCCGCGCCCAGCAGCGCCTCGTGCTGGCGGGTGAGGAAGCTGGTGTCGTAGTCGCCCTCGATGAACTCGGGGTGCGCCAGAATCGCCTTCAGGTAGCGGATGTTGGTGGTGATGCCCTTCACCACGTACTCGGACAGCGCGCGCTGCGTGCGGGCGATGGCCTCGCGCCGCGTGGGGGCCCACACGGACAGCTTGGAAATCATCGGGTCGTAGACGTTGGGCACCGTGTACCCGGGGAACACGCCCGAATCGTCACGCACGTTCGGTCCACCCGGCACGCGCAGGTACGTAATCTTGCCCGGGCTGGGCATGAAGTTGCGGCTCGGGTCCTCCGCGTACACGCGGACTTCAATCGAGTGACCGCGCGGCGTGGGGGCTTCGGTGAGGCCGAGCTTCTCGCCCTCGGCGGCCCGAATCTGCATGGCCACCAGGTCCAGGCCCGTCACCCACTCTGTCACCGGGTGCTCCACCTGGAGGCGGGTGTTCATCTCCAGGAAGTAGAAGTTGCGGTGCACGTCCACCAGGAACTCCACCGTCCCGGCGCCCACGTAGTTGACGGCCTTGGCCGCCTTCACCGCGACCTCGCCCATCTTCGCGCGCAGCTCCGGCGTGAGGATGGGGCTGGGCGTTTCTTCCACCACCTTCTGGTGCCGGCGCTGCGCCGAGCACTCGCGCTCATTCAGGTGGATGGTGTTGCCGTACTGGTCCGCGAAGACCTGGATCTCCACGTGGTGTGGCTTCTCCAGGTACTTCTCGATGTAGACGGCGTCGTTGCCGAAGGCGTTGAGGGCCTCGCTCTTGGCGGCGCGCCACGAGGACTCGAAGTCCTCCATGCGCTCCACCTTGCGCATGCCCTTGCCACCGCCGCCGCCCGCGGCCTTGAGCATGACGGGGAAGCCAATCTTCTCCACGTAGGCGCGCGCTTCCTCCACGGAGGGGATGGGCTCGGTGGTGCCGGGCACCACGGGCACGCCCGCCTTGATCATGTTCGCGCGGGCACGCGTCTTCTCGCCCATGGAGTCCATGGCGGAGGCGGGCGGCCCGATGAACGTCAGGCCTTCGGCCTCACAGGCGCGGACAAAGGCGGCGTTTTCGGAGAGGAAGCCGTAGCCGGGGTGGATGGCATCCGCGCCAGCCTGCTTCGCGGCGTCGAGGATGCGCTGCTGCACCAGGTAGCTCTCACGCGAAGGCGGGGGCCCCACGAAGATGGCCTGGTCGGCCGTGCGCACATGCAGGGCGGAGCGGTCCGCCTCCGAGTACACCGCCACCGTGGCGATGCCGAGTTCCTTGCACGTGCGCATCACCCGGATGGCGATCTCGCCGCGATTGGCGACGAGCACTTTGCGGATCTTGGGCATGGGGCCCGTCTAGCACGGGGCGACCCTGTTTGCCGCCTCTACTTCCGGGTGTTCAGGTACTGCTCCATGTAAGCGCGAGCCTGTGTCAGCTTGGCCTCCACGAAGCGGTCGTCCTCGTCCGGCTCCGGCGGAGCGGGCGGACCCGACCGTCCAGGTTCGTTGCCGAAGTCGACCGCCGCAGCCAACAGGTTGCGTGCCGCGTTTCCGCCGCCGAAGAGGCGGGCCAGCATGCCCGTCTCCACGTCCAGCCAGCGCGCCGCTTGCCGGATGACGTCCAGAACCTCACCTTCCACGGCCTTGGACGGGCGGCCCGGGCCGCTGATGCAGGAGCGCGCGTAGCTGTGCTCGCGGTCCACGAAGAGGCCCAGCGCCCGGTCCCGGAAATCCTGCGCCAGGGCCTGACTCATGGCGTCGAGCTGCTCCTCCAGGAAGGGTTGCTCGGACTTGCGCGCCTTGCGGCCAGGGGCGGGCGGGAGCTCCAGCTCGACGGCGTGCCAGCCCGCATCGGCCAGCCCCTCTGGCGGAGGCTCCACCCACTTCACCTCGGGCGTGGCCAGGTCCACCGCTTCGCAGACGCGCTTGAGCGTCTGGCGCAGGGCGGTGAGGTTTCCTTCGACGTCGGAGAGAAAGAGGATGAGGCGACGGTGGGGCAAAATGAGATTCCTTTCCTGGCCCCTGTAAGCCCGTTCGTCACCCCCAAATTTCCCCCTTCGCGCGCGCCTGCCTGCCCTACTGGCGACAGAGGGCGGGCAGGCGAGGGCTGAAAGAAACCTAGAGCGGGATGTTGCCGTGCTTGCGGGGGAGGTTCTCCTGGCGCTTGTCCTTCAGCAGCTCCAGGGCGCGGATGAGCTTCGCGCGCGTCTCCTCCGGACGGATGATTTCGTCGATGTAGCCCAGCTCGGCCGCCTTGAACGGGGTGGCGAACTTGTCGCGGTAGTCCGCCGTCAGCCGGGCCCGCTCGGCGGCGGCGTCCGGGGCCTTGGCCAGCTCGTTGCGGAAGATGATGTTGACCGCGCCCTCGGGGCCCATGACGGCGATTTCCGCGGTGGGCCAGGCGAAGTTCATGTCCGCGCGGATGTGCTTGGACGCCATGACGTCATAGGCGCCGCCGTAGGCCTTGCGGGTGATGACGGTGACCTTGGGGACGGTGGCCTCGGCGTAGGCGTACAGCAGCTTGGCGCCGTGGGTGATGATGCCGCCCCACTCCTGGTCGGTGCCGGGGAGGAAGCCGGGCACGTCCACCAGCGTGACGAGCGGGATGTTGAAGCAGTCGCAGAAGCGCACGAAGCGCGCGGCCTTGATGCTGGCGTCGATGTCCAGCACGCCGGCGAGCACCGCGGGCTGGTTGGCGACGACGCCCACGCTGCGCCCGTTCATGCGCGCGAAGCCGATGACGATGTTCTTCGCGAAGTGCTCCTGCACCTCGAAGAAGTGCTTGTCGTCGACGATGGCTTTGATGACTTCCTTGATGTCGTAGGGCTTGTTGGGGTTGCTCGGGACAATCGTCTTGAGCGACTCCTCGGCCCGGAACGCGTCGTCCTCGCACGGCTGGACGGGCGCCTCTTCCTGGTTGTTGGAGGGCAGGAAGGAGAGCAGCTCGCGCGTCATCACGATGGCGGCCTGCTCGTTCTCCGCCGCGAAGTGGGCCACGCCGGACTTCTGGTTGTGCGTGACGGCGCCGCCCAGCGCCTCCTTCGACACCTCCTCGTGCGTCACCGTCTTGATGACGTCCGGGCCGGTGATGAACATGTACGAGGTGTCCTTCACCATCATGATGAAGTCGGTGATGGCGGGCGAGTACACCGCGCCGCCCGCGCACGGGCCCATGATGAGCGAAATCTGGGGCACCACGCCGGAGGCCAGCGTGTTGCGCACGAAGATGTCCGCGTAGCCGGCCAGGCTCTCCACGCCTTCCTGGATGCGCGCGCCGCCCGAGTCATTCAGGCCGATGACGGGCGCACCCACGCGGGTGGCCAGGTCCATGATCTTGCAGATCTTCTGCGCGTAGGCGCCCGACAGCGAGCCGCCGAAGACGGTGAAGTCCTGGGCGAAGACGAAGACCTTGCGGCCTTCCACGGTGCCGTAGCCGGTGACGACGCCGTCGCCTGGAATCTTCTTGTCGCCCATGCCGAACTCGTTCGAGCGGTGGGTGACGAACTTGTCCAGCTCACAGAAGGAGCCGGGGTCAAGGAGCAGGTCGATGCGCTCGCGGGCGGTGAGCTTGCCGGACTCGTGCTGCTTGGCGATGCGGTCGGCACCGCCACCCAGCTCGGCTTGCTTCTCCATCTTCTCGAGACGTGCGCGGAGGGGGTCCTTCTCGGGAGTCTGGTCCATGGGGCGCGTCTAGCATGATTGGGGCGGGGACGCGCTGCCTGGATTCCTGACTTCCATGGCCGGACGCATGGGGTCGTCAAGCACTGCATCCACCGCCGCCAGGTCCAGGCCGTAGCGCTGGCGGACCTCCACCAGGGGCGACTCCCACATCTGACACCAGGGTGCCCCGAAGAGCGGCCGGGCCCGCTGTCCCAGCAGCCAGCCCCGGACGATGGCGCGCATGCGCTCCTCGCGCTGGGAGAACGCATAGAGGAGGGTGTTCGTCAGGCCGCCCGCGAGGATGCCCAGCGCGAAGGGGCTGCCCACCTGGGCCAGGCTGAAGGCCTGGATGCCCAGCTCCCCCGCCACGGTCGTCGGAAAGCCGGTGAGGACGTGCCAGACGTCATGGGATTCGAGCAGGTGCGCTCGCACGTACTCCTCGTCGGTCCGTGCCTCCAGGTAGGGCAGTGCGTCAGGGTTCACCTGGTTCGCCTCCAGGTGGCCGACGAAGGCCCGTCCCAGGGTGTGTTCGGGCAGGGCGCGCAGCGCGGCCAGGTGGAGCAGGCCCATGCGCGGGCGCTCGATGAAGGCCTGGGCCGCGGAGGCGTGGCTCATCAGCCGCTCCACCAGTCGCCGCATCGCCACGGGGGGCGCGAGCACGGGGGCCAGACCCAGGACGTCCTGGAGTTTCTCCGGGTCGCGGAGGGCCCGTGCCATCCGCCATGCCGTCCACGCATACGCGACAGGATTCCACATGGTGCCTCCAAGGCGGGGGGACGCTGGGGCCGCTCCGTCCAGCGTATGTGGGAGGCGCAAGGGCGGGGCGGGGTGGCTGCGGCCGTGCTCGCGGGCGGACATCCCGAAGGCCGAGGACCGGACACTCAGGGGGCGGGCAGCCGGCCGGGCCGCATCCTGGTCCGTGCGCGCCGGGTGGAGGGGACGGAGGTTGAAGCCATAGGAGGGCCGCCATGCGCGCCGCGCGAGGTTCCTTTCAAATCGGCTCGTTCCACGGCATTCCCGTCCGCGTCCACTTCTCGCTGTTGCTGGTCCTTCCGCTGCTTGCGTTTCTATTCGGCGGCGCCTTCCAGCGTGCGGCGGAGGTGGCCGAAGTCCCCCCGGAGCGACTCAGCGGCTCGCCCGCGCTGTGGGGGCTGGTGGTGGCGTTGGGTTTGTTCGCGTCCGTGTTCATTCACGAACTGGCGCACACCGTGTACGCGCTGCGCCGCGGCGGGACCGTGCGCTCGATTACGTTGATGATGGTGGGCGGTGTGTCGGAGTTGACGGAGGCGCCGCCGCGTCCCCGGGACGAAGCGCTGATGGCCGCGGTGGGGCCGCTGACGAGCATCCTGCTGGCGGTGCTGCTCGGCGGCGCGACGTGGCTGCTCCAGGAGGTGCGCTCGTTCAACCTCCAGTTCGCGTTCTTCTACATGGCCAGCCTGAACCTGTTCCTGGGTGTGTTCAACCTGCTGCCCGCGTTCCCCATGGATGGGGGGCGCATCGTCCGCGCGTCGCTGGCGGGACGGCTGGGGATGGTGCGCGCGACGCAGGTGGCGTCCTGGCTGGGACGTGGGTTCGCGGTGTTGTTCGGTGTGTGGGCGGTGCTGTCGCTCAACCCGTTCCTGGTCGTCATCGCGTTCTTCATCTTCATGGGCGCGCAGGCGGAGGCGCAGCAGGTGCGGATGAAGATGACGCTGGAGCGTGTGCCAGTGGCCGACTTGATGACGCCGCGCCGGGTGGGCGTGGACGCGGGGGCGTCGCTGGAGCAGGCGCTGTGGGACTTGCGGCGTGCGCGGTTGTTGCTGCTGCCGGTGACGGAGGACGAAAGGCCGGTGGGGCAGGTGTCGCTGGAGACGGTGCGGGCCGTTCCGGATTCGGAGCGGATGACGCGCACCGCGCGCGAGGTGATGGTGCCCGCCGTGGTGGTGCGGCTGGATGAGGATGGGTGGACGGCGTTGCGGCGCATGGCCGAGGAGGAGATGCCCCAACTCGTCGTGGTGGAGGCGGATGGGGTGCTGGCGGGGACGCTCGACGTGAATGATGTGCAGCGCGGAATGACGCTGTATCAGGCGCGCGAGGAGCGCAGTGGTCAGCAGGAGCGGCGGTGGCGGCAGGAGCGGCCGGCGTGACGGGACTCAGTCCGTCACGGACCACAGGCCCACGGTGCCGTCACCCGGGCCCCAGGCGATGAAGCGGCCGTTCGGTGAGAAGGTGGTGTCGCTCGTCTGGAGTTCATGGTCGTTGGCGTGCCGGAACAGCAGCTCTCCGGTTGGATGCGGTGGACACCGAAGCCGCCGCAACCGTCGCGCGAGGCCGCGAACAAGGCGCCATCCGGGTTGAATGACAGGTCGCGGGGCGGCAGAAGCCCTGGACTTCCTCCGCGATGCGGCACGCGTCGAGGTCTACCCGCGGCACTTCATGACCGTGGGCTTGGCTTGGGTGGAGTCATGCCGCCACGCGAACGTCGTCGGACGGTGCAGCGCCGGTCTCGTACTTTCGGGCGAAGGCCCAGCGGCGCTGGCACTCCACCTGCGCGCAGGGGGCGAGCGTGATGTCGATGGTGGCATCCCAGCGCTTGGGAGCACTGAGGAGCGGTCACCCGGCACAGTGAGTCTCTGCTTGTGTTGCCTACCTGGTGCGTTGCATATGGGATGCGCAGGGCGGTATCCAGGCCACTTTCAGCCGAGGCGGATGCCCGGTGCTGCCATCGCGGGCTCGCGCCTCGGCGATGTGCCGCTCGATTGCGGACGTGTTCCGCAGGGAGGAGGAGCAGCGGGTTCGGTTGATTGCCGTGGGCGAGCCCGAAGGCTGGCTGCGTGAATGGAGGGTTGTCCATGCATGAGGCGCGTGTAAGCTGTTATTCATGGAAAACGAGCCATCCTTGCATTGTTGCGCGATGTGGGGCCCGCTGGCAGCCATTGTTCTCTCGGCGCTGGGGTGTGGCGGGAGCGCTCATTCCACCGCGGCCCGTCAGCCCGTGTACCTGGCCCAGGCGCAGTGCGGCCCCATGGATTCGACGGTGAGTTGCTGCGTGAAGACGCACCCGGCCACGCCGGAGCGCTGCGGGCTGACGGCTTCGGAGGCGAGCAAGTACCTGGCTCCGATGAAGGCCGTCGAGTCCGCGTCCGAGGCCAGCGAAGAAGCCATCCCCGGGTGGAAGCAGGTGTGCATCGACGCCTACGCCCAGTGCCAGGAGCAGGCCTGGTCAGGCTCTTGTTACGACTGCTTCCGGTATTGCGAAGGGCAACACGAATGGCCCGTGGATAAGTGCCGCCGTCGCAAGGGAGGCGAGTGAGTCCATGGCCGAGTCGATTGATTGGGACCCGGTGCGTGAACTGGCGCGTCGCGTGGAGGCCGGTGAGGCGCTATCGCTGACAGCCGAGGTGCGAGCCTTGCTCCTTCGCTCGGCACGAGAGGTGGGCATTCCCGAAGAGGATGCACATGCCGCCGTCGCGGGCGTTGCCACGGCGACGGCGCTTCTTCACGAAACTCGCCGCCGCATTCGTGAGGGCTCGCAACGTCTCATGCGCGCGCTGACGGGGGCCCGCCGGCTTCGAGACGCGGGCGATGTCGCTGGCGCGCGCGCGCTACTGGAAGACGTGCTCGCGGTGGAGCAGGTGCCCCTCTATCGCGAGCAGGCCGAGTTGGCCCTGGAAGACATGGGGTGAGTTGCCTCACGGAAGGCGCGAAGCCCTTCACGGCGAACCGCCTGACGTGCGGTACCCGATGGGGTACCAGATGCCACGGCTGATGGGCTCGTGCATGTTCGGGCGAACCGACGCGTCGTCCAACGTGGTGATGTCCACGTCCTCGATGATGCGGGCCATGGACGGCATGGGCTCATCCCCGAAGATGGACTCGCGAACGAGCCTTTTGGCGTCATCGGCCGTGAACGCGGTGACGCCGCAGCCCAGAAACAGAGCTCCGCACGCCAACGGCTCGGTCCCATCGCCGCGGTCGAACTCCAGCCAGTAGCGATGAAGGAGCGGATTCTTCACGGGCGTCATGCGCGTCCTCGGTCAGCCAGGTTGGAAGGTATCGTGGATGGGGCCGCGCTCAGGCCGCTGCCGCGCTCCCGCCGTAGTAGTGCTGGCTCAGCTCCGCCTCGCTGTTGAAGCGCGGGTAATGCCCCTGCTTCAGTGAAGAAGCGTCCGGAAGCGCGTTGGCGTTGGTGCGCTCCAGCATGTCCGCCAGTAATCGCGCATAAGCCTCACGCGGCGCCACACCCGGATAGAAGTGGTTCAGTCCGAGCCCCGCGACGTTCACCCGCAGCACCCGCGGCCCCTCGTTGGCGCTCCCCCAGGAGAGCACCAGGTCGGTGAGCACCGTCTGTCGCGGCGGCGTCCCCGGTGGCCCGGCGACGGGCAGCATGCCCACGGCAATCGCCAGCACCTCCGTCATGGCCATCGTCCGGCGCTGGCCATTGGCGGCCTCGACGGTGAGGGCCATGTCCGTCATGCCCACGATGCGGCAGGGGAAAACGCGCGGCGGCGCGGGTGGTACGTCCACGGTAGGCGTTGGCGCAGCGTCCCGCTTCTTCCACGCGTTCTCTTCCAGCACCCTCGTGATTTCGGCGTCCAGCTCCCGGACCCGGTCTCCCGCCGACGCGGCTTCTCCCGTCAACAGCGGCTTGGCGCGCGCGAGGTAGCCTGCCGCCCGCTCGAGGTCCTTGTAGTGCGCCATTCGCAGCTCCGTGGCGCGGATGAGCGCGCGCACCGCGATGGTGCCCGCGCCCCCGCCCGCCACGCTGTACAGGGCTTCCGTCGTCTCCAACGAGGCCGGCGGCGCGTCTTCCGTGTCCAGCGCCTGCGCCAGCTTCCACGCGGAGGCGGGCCGCAGCGCGTCGATGGGCAGCAACGAGACCAATGGCTCCATCGCGAACCACAGTGCGTCTGTGGAGGCGCGGCCCGCGAGCGTATGGAGCGCCCGCTCCACCCGCGCCGTGCCGGCCGGCGTCCTGCCGTCCTCCAGGTCCATGCGGCCCAGCGACAGCAACGCGTCGGTGTGGTCCGGCTGGGTCTTCAGCAAGCGCTGGAAGCCCGCGCGTGCGGCCGTGCGGTCTCCCTTGTCGAGCGCCTCCTGGGCCTCCGCCAGCCGCGGGTCGGCCACCCAGCCGCCCTGCTTCGCGGCGAGCGCGGGCGCCACCACCCGTTCCTCCAACTGCGTGACGCGCAGCAGCGACGCGCCCGCGAAGCCGAAGACGAAACCGCCGATGTGGGCCATCACCGCGACGCCCGTGTTGTTGCCCAGGAGGTAGTAGTTCAGCACCTCGTTGCCGAACCACAGGCCGCCCCAGACCCAACCGGGAACGGGGAAGGTGCCGCGGAAGATTTTCAGCAGCCAGACGAAGTAGCCGATGCGGACCCGTCGCTGGGCGAAGCGCAGACAGAAGGCGCCCATGCACGCGGCCACGGCGCCGGAGGCACCCACCATCACCGACTCCGATGAGGGGTCGATGGCATAGTGGGCCACGCCCGCCACCAGCCCGCCCACGACGTAGAAACCCGCGAACAGTGGCCGGCCCCAGGCATCCTCGAGCAGCAGGCTGGTCACGTAGAAGAACAGCAGGTTCCCCAGCAGGTGCATCCACCCCAAGTGGAGGAACATGTACGTGAGCCAGCCGGGCTGGGCGAGTCCCCGCGCGGGCACCAGGGAGAAGCGCGAGAGCAGGCTCGAGTCGTGCTGGGCGATGAGCTCCTCGCAGCGCTCATTCAGTCCCTGCTGCCGGTTCGTCACGCTCTCCGCTCCGTCGGATTCCGCGACGCGTTGGTGCATGTTGCGCACCAGCCTCCGGCCCGAATCGGACAGCAACCGCTCCGCACACGCGGGAGGGAACTCCAGGTCCGGGTGCTCGAGCGACTGCTCCAGCAGGGAGCGCAGCTCGTTCTCACCCACGCCCAGGGGGTTGGACGGAACGACCCAGGAGATGAAGAAGGCCACGATACAGATGGCCGCGATGGTGATGGATACCCGAGGCAGACGCTCCAGCTCGGTGTTGTCCACCCCCAGGGGCAGGAACAGCATCATGGCGTGGTTTCCCCCTCGTGCAGCGTGTCGGCTCCGTCACGCAATGACGCCCTGACATACCACAGGATGGTCGGCTAATGGATTGGCTCGGTCCTCCCACTTCAGGTGAGGAGGCGCAGCCAACTGCCTGCACTCCGGGTGAGGCCCAGGACGACGGTAGCAACTCAAGAGGTCAATGACTGCCCAGTCCTGGGTAGCGATATGAAGGGTCGCGCGACTCCAAATGGAGACCAGTGCCAATGAGATCCAACGTCGCCCGGAAGCTCACGCGAGGCATCGTCGCCTCGTTCCTCATGGGGTTCTCGGCGCATCTTCTGTTGCTTGATGGCCTTGACGGCTTTCTTTGGTCGCTCATCTTCAGACCGAGCACCCACTTTGCTCCGGGCTATTCGTGGCTGGCCTTCAGGCGCGTTCAGCCCGGCATGAGTCGGGATGAAGTCGTGAAGCTCCTCGGTGAGCCGATGGAGGTGCACGACAGGCCAACTCAAGGGGCGTCGTGGCGCTATTCGAAGAGCCCCACCGACTCCCACTACAGCCTGCGCGTGGTGTTCTTCTCGGATAGCGGCGTGGTTACTCGCGTCGCGCACGAGTACTACGTCGATTGACGGTCTGGAGACCGCTCCGGCTGCTGGCGGCTCCTAGGGCAGCGGCCAGGTCAGGGACACGCGGTGGGCGCCACCAGGAGCGGCGTCCATCCACCCGGTGATGCGCTCGCTGCGCGCCAGCAGCGGCCCCAGCTCCGAGCTGGCCGCGAAGAGGGCGGCAAGTACCTCATCCGCCAGGATGTCCGTCAGGGAGATTTGCGCCAGGCCTCGCGCCACTCGCTTGGGGTCCAACGCGAAGTCCACCGGGTGCTCCGTCTTCGTGCCTGTCTCCGTCAGCGCCGCCAACGTGGCCTGGGTCACCGACTCGTCGTTGCCCAGGACGAGCTGCTTGCCCTTGATGCGCACGAACACGTTGCCGCCCTTGAGCGGGAGCTTCCAGCCGTCCTCCAGCACGAGCACGTCCGGGAGCTTGCCCAGCGGGGCCAGCGCGGCCTTCACCGCCGCCACGTCCTTCACCTCGGCGGCAACGGCCTGGCGCACCGCGAAGAAGCGCGTCGACATCGCGCGCAGGGAGCCGCGCACCTGGACGTGGTCCATGTTCACCAACATGTGGCCCGTGAGCTGCTTCGTCACGGCCTTCGCCATGGACACCATCTGCTCCTTCGGACACGTGGGGCACAGGACCTGGAGCGTGGAGCGCATCGTGTCCACCGTCTGGAACACCCCCATGGGAGAGATGGACGCACGCGAGGAGAGCAGTCCCTCTGAATTCATGGCTGCGTAAGGGCTGGTGCCTCGCGCCTGGAAGACCGGCAGCTGCAACTTCGTCGTCACGCCATCCACCTGCAGCGCGTTGGCCGTTCCGTCCAGGCCCACCACCGTGTTGCCCGACACGACGAATGCCACGCCCGGTACCTTGCCCAGCCGGGCATCTCGCGCGGGCGCCTTGCCCACCAGCCGGACGGACTCCTTGAGCAGGTCCGCGCCGCCGCGCTCGATGGCGCCGAAGGCGCAGACCTCCTTGCCCTTCATCGCGTAGCCCATGCTGCCGCCCATGTCGCGGTCGACATGCACCGTCGTCACCCCTCCACGCGTGGTGGGCTTCGCTTCGGCGCCGCCCGCGGCGGTGATGGCTTCGGCGGCCTTCGCCTGGAACACCTTGGCGTCGGCCACCCGCATGCAGGACACGCGTCCGTCATTGCGCATGGACACGGTGGCCGGACCGGCCGGATCCAGGCCCAGCTCGGACAGAGACTGGGGCCGCGTGGGGTCGACGGCGAGGAAGGGGTGCAGCTCCGTTCGCCACGCCGAGGGACGCAGCAGCGCGGCGTGTTGGCCCGCGCGCTCCAGGAACGCAGCCAGACCCGTCAACGCATCCACCTTCGGCACATGGACGAGCGTCTGCGCCGAAGCGGCGGCACGGGGAGCGGGGGCCGTTGCCAGGGTGGCGACCAGGACGAGCGAGGAGAGCATGTCTCCGTGAGAACAGCCGGGCTCCCACGCTGTCAAGGAGGGACTCGCAGGGGCTCAGGCCCTCACCGTGACCCAGGTGCCGCGCCGCACGCCGCCCCAGCGTGCGACCTCCGGCGAGTCACGCCACGATACCGGGCCGCTGTCCGTGCCTGCTGTGCCGCCTCCGGCCTACAGACGGCCGGCGTTGGCCCACTCAATCATCCGCTCCGCCAGGTCCTCGGCGTCGCGGCGCAGATGCACCAGCTGGAGCACGTGGTCATCCGTGCACGCCAGCGCCATGCGCAGCACGAGCGAGTCGGCGAAGCGCAGCACCTGAGCGATGCTGATGCAGTCGCGGTCCTCGCTGGTTCCCGCGAAGCGCGCAGCGTCCGCGTCCATCGTCAGACCTTCCGCCAGCAGCGCCTGCACCAGCGCGGCACGCGCCACCGGGTGCTCGTATTCCGCCGCGTCGCGTAACTGGCGGCGCCACGGCTGCGACTCCCAACGCACCAGCGACGCGTCCTTGGCGCGCTTCACCGGCTGCGTGCGCTTCTTCCAGAATCCCCCACCAAGCACCGGCCTCGAGACGTTCATCTCCATCACTGCCCCCTCTCCACTACGGGGTCCATCCACAGGCATGAGCGACATGGATGCTGCTCCGTCGGTACCGCGCGTGCTGCTTCCGAGCCCACCCGGCGCGGCGGCGGCGGGCCTCGTTGCTGCTGCCCTTTATTACGGCGAGTCGGCATTTCCTTGACTCACCCCAGGGCGCCAAAGGGTTTCATCCGGGCGCCATCGCAGCGTTGACAGGGGGCGGGGGGCTCGGGACAGTCCTCGCGCCATGCCGACCTACCCCTCCACACCCCGTGAGGCGTTTCACCTGCTGCGCGCACTGTCCGAGGACCTGTCCCATGCGGACAGGCGTCCGCGCGCGCTGGCCGAGCTCCGCGAGCTGGCGGAGCTGTCTCGCCACCAACCCGAATCGGCGCCACTGCGGCTGGTGACGGTGACGGTGGCGGTGGGCGCTTCGCAGGAGCGGTTGGAGTTGTTCCTGCTGCCGTCCATCTTCGCTCCGGAGGCGTGGGCCTACACCTTCCTGGAGGGCCTGCTGAGCGTCCCGCTGGATGAGTACGCGGGAAAGCGGCTGGTGGAAGTCGGCGCGGGCTCGGGATGGATTTGCATCGCGCTGGCGAAGTTCACCCGGCTGGCGCACGTGCATGGCGCGGACCTCAATCCGCATTCGCCCGTGGTGGCGCGCTGCAACGCGTGGCTCAACGGAGACGAGCAGCTGGCGTCGCGCCTGTCCTTCGGGGAGAGCGACCTGTTGCGCGGGATACCTTCGGATGCCCCATGGGACTTCGTGGTGGGCTGCATTCCGCAGGTCCTCCGGGGCGAGGAGGATTTGCCATCCGAGCTGTCCCAGGCCGACGAGCAGGCGCTCTACGACTTGTCCAACTACTGCACGCTGCAGAACGTCTACGAGGACCACTTCGGGCTCGGGCTCATCGCGCGATTGCTGGACGAAGCGCCGGAGCGACTGTCGCCTACCGGACGGCTGCTGCTCAACCTCGCGGGCAGGCCAGGGCGCGTCATCATCGAGCGGATGTTCACCCGCCGCGGCTTCGACACGCACGTGCGGGTGGCCCGCCGGGTGATGCAGGCGGCGGACACGGACATCCGCCCTTTGGTGGCGCTGGAGCAGCGAACCGGCCGCGAGTTCGAGTTCTTCATGGAAGCGCGCAGCCCGGAGCCGCTGCGGGCGGCCACCGCGCTGGGCTGGCTCCAGGCTGGGAATCCGGTGTGGCACGAGGTGGCGGTGTGGGAGGCGCGGCTGGCGCTGCCTCGCGAGACGCTGGCGCTGCGGGCCGCGCTGCGCGAGCTGGGCGCTTCTGCGTTGCAGGAGGAGCTGGACCTGGGCGCCGCGTCGGCGGAGCAACTGGGCTTCGTCGCCGACCTGGCGGCGCGACTGGCGCGGGGCCCGCTGATGCCCTACGCGCACGAGGCGGGCGACGCGTCCTTCCGCCGGCAGGTGGTGCGCTACCTGGACCGGTACTTCGGGCTGCGGCTGACGGAAGAGGAGGTCTTCGTCGCGCCCGAGCGCGAGCAGGCGGTGTACTCGCTGCTGATGGCCACCTGCGACGCGGGTGACGAGGTGCTGGTGTCGCGCAACCTCCATCCGCTCTACGCCCGTGCGCTGGAGAAGGCGGGGGTGCGCGCCACGGTGACACACACGTCGCTGGCGGAGATTCGCCGGTTGTTGTCCGCGTTCGACGTGAAGATGGTGCTGCTCACGGTGGAGAAGGGGGAGCGCACCAACCTGTCTGTGCTGCGCGACATTGTCGCGGAGGCAGCGCGCCGGGGCATCTGGGTGGTGTTGGACGAAAGCGCCTTCTTCAACATCACCGGCGGAGTGGAGCCGCACACGCTCTTCGAGTTCCTGGCCCGTGAGGCCCACGCCCCCAACCTGGTGGTGCTCTATGGGCTCATCAAGAACGCGGTGTGGCCGGACCTGGAGCTGACGCTGCTCATGCCGGTGCCGCAGCCGCTGCGGGGTGACTTGGAAGCCGCGGCGGAGGTCACGTACTCGCGCATCAGCACCCTGGCGCAAGCGTTCTACGAGCGCACCTTCGCTGACCTGCTGTCGTTCCGCATCTCCTTCGCGGAGCCGGAAGCGCCCGCGCCGCGCAGGCCTCCGGTGGTGACGCTGCCCCGCTCGCGACGGATGGCGCGGCTGATGACCTTCCCCGCATTCGCGCCCAAGGTGTTCCGCGAGGACGACGCGGAGCTGGTGCGTCTGGATTACGGAGAGAACGAAGGGCCGCTGCCGCCTCCCTTGGTGGAGGGCCTCATCGCCGCGGGTGTCGCGCCGCGCGAGCCCGCACCGCAGACTGGACTGGCAGAAGCGGTGTCGGCCTTCCTCCTGGAGTCGCGCGCGGTGCGCTACGCGCCGGACGAGCTGGCGGTGGCGCCGGGCGTGTGGCCGCTCATCCACCACCTGGGCGTGGCGCTGCGCCAGCGGCTGGGACGCACGCCGCGCGTCTATGTGTCGACGCCGTGCTATGGCGTGTTGCCGCCCACCTTCGTCTCCGCGGGGTGTGACGTGGAGCAGGGGCCACTGTCGGGGCTGTTGGCCCGGCGAGGGCAGGGCGGTGGCGGCGTGCCGGATGCCATCGTCGTGTCGCAGCCGTCGAACCCCTCCGGTGTCTACCTGGCCCGCGAGGAGCTGGTGGCCCTGGCCACCTATGTGGTGGAGCAGCGCTGTCTGCTGGTCTCGGACGAAATCTTCGGACTGGTGAACCTCACCAGCCCCACTGCGGAGACGGTTCCCAGCCCCGTGACGCTGGAAGGCGCGGTGCCCGGCATCGGCGCCCGCACGGTGCTGCTGGGAGGACTGTCCAAGGAGTTCGCGGCCGGTGGGCTCCGCGTGGGATGGCTCGCGACGAAGGACCGGGCGCTGGCCGCGGCGGTGCGTGACATTGGCCCTGGGGTGCTCCACCTGATGACGGCGCGCGCTGCGGCGTACCTGTATGCGGCATATGCCCGCAGTCCGGATGGCCAGCTGCTGTACCCCGCACGGCACCGCACCCTGCGGTCCTTCCTGGTGAAGATGCGGCGGGAGCTGGCGGAGAAGCGCGAGTTGCTGGCCGGAGCGCTGCCAGGGGATGGGCGCTCGGACGCGGGGGACGCGGGCGGACTCTTCTTGTCGCCTCGGATGACGGCATGGCTGGGGCAGGAGGTCGACGGGGTGCGGCTGACGCCGGAGAACCTTCCTCGCGTGGTGTACGAGCACACGCACGTCGTCCTGAATGGCGGCCCGTGGTGTGGGGATCCGGAGCGGGCGCGGGCCGTGTTCTCGATTCCACGGGACGCGCTGCTCCGGGCGCGTGAGCAGCTCTTGCGCTTCGGCGCGAAGCTGCGCGGCGGGCCGTCCGAGTCCTGAGGCGCGGGCCCCGCACGGGCACTGTCCGGGGCCCATCGCTTGCCTCCGACTGAAAGGCGGGTCGCGAGCAGATGGGGGCGGCCGTCACAATTCCGCCTCCGGGCAGCGGCGCCGGGACTTGGGGGGCGTGGGATGGCCGAGCCGGCGCAGCGCAATGCCATCGAGATGATGAACGTCCACAAGTCCTTCGGCGCCCAGCACGTGCTGCGGGGCGTGGACCTGGTGGTGCCCACGGGGACCACGTGCGTGCTGCTGGGCGTGTCGGGCTCCGGGAAGACGGTGCTGATGAAGCACCTGGACGGCCTGCTGCGTCCGGACCGCGGCACGGTGCGCGTGGACGGCGAGGAGCTGGCCTGGCTGGACGCCGCGGGGCTCGAGCGCGTGCGCCGCAAGATGGGCATCCTCTTCCAGGGTGGCGCCCTCTTCGACTCGCTCACCGTCGAGGACAACGTCGCCTTCCCGCTGCGCGAGCGGCTCCATCTGGTGGAGAGCGAGGTGCGTGAGCGCGTGCAGCGCGTGCTGGCGCTGGTGGGCCTGGAGGACGCGGCGAAGCAGCGCCCGGGCGAGCTGTCCGGCGGCATGCTCAAACGCGCCGCCTTTGCTCGCGCCGTGGTGCTGGAACCGAAAATCCTTCTCTACGACGACCCCACCGCGGGGTTGGATCCGCTGAGGACCCAGTCCGTGGTGGACGTCATCCTCACCGGCAAGCACCGGCTCCATGCCTCGGCGCTCGTCATCACCCCGGACGTGGCCACCGCCTTCCGGGTGGGTGACAGCCTGGCGCTGCTCCATGAGGGACGCATCATCGAACACGCCCCGCCCGAAGCCTTTCGCCAGTCCCAACACCCCGCGGTCCAGGCCTTCCTCCATGACTGGCTGTTGCGCCGTGCGCGCGCTTCCGGGCACACGTCACCGCTGCTGCATTGAGCGCGAGGCTGTTCACCGGGGGACACTGATCCCGTCCCCTCGCTGGATGGCGCTGAACCTGTAAGTCAAGCATGTTCAGAAATCCCGGTGCGTTGTCGTGCCGGGAGGCCCGTCCGAAGGACCCACGCATCCGGGGGGATGCCACATGCCCAATCTGCTCGACATGCCTCGCCAGGCATTGATGGACCTGCGTTCACGGCTCAGCCATTCGACGCTCGTGTCCCAGCTACCGCGCAACGTCGTGCCGGACAGTCTGTCCCTGTCCAGTCCGGCGCCTCAGGACTTCGCGCTCGCGGATCCGGAGCGGGTGGAGGGATGGCGGAGAGCCTGCGAACGGTATGTGCGGCCCGGGCAGGTCGTCATGGATGCATGCACCGGAACGGGCCTGCGGACCTTCCTGGCGGCCAGCCGTCAGCCGAAGAAGCTGTACGCGGTGGATGGCTCGCGGCTGCTGGACACGGCGCAGTGGGTGGCGCGCCGCAACGGGCTGGAGAACATCGACTTCGTGCGCGCGCAGCCCTGGCAGTACCAGATGCCGGAGAAGGTGGACGTCCTGCTGCATGAGTTGCTGGGCGACGCCCTCTTCGACGCGGGGCTGGTCCCTCGCATCCTGGACCTGCGCAACCGGGCGTTGAAGCCCGGAGGCCGCATTCTGCCCAACCGCTTCGAGGTCTTCGTGGAGCCGGTGCAGCTGCGGGACGAGGCATGCATCCCCTTCATCTGGAGCCAGCGCTTCCCCAGCGTGGACTACAGCTGCCTGCAGACGCTGCGCGAGGCGATGAACCCGTCCTACTTCACGCGCGTCATCCGCTCCTACGAGGTGGACCACCTGTTGTGCGACCCGGAGCCCGCCTTCGCCTTCGACCTGGAGACGATGGTCGCCGACGGCCTGCCGCACCGCGTGCGCTTCTCCCGGCCCGTGGTGGACGAGGGGCGCGTGGACGGCTTCTGCCTCTTCTACAAGGTGGCCTTCGACGCGGAGCTGTCCTTCAACGTGTCGCCGCTGCGAGGGCAGAACTACGCGGGGATGATGCTCTTGCGCGTGGACTCGCGGGAGTTCGAGCGCTTCGAAACGCTGTCCTTCGAACTGGACATGGTGGAGCACGCCGACGTGCGCACCTGGCGTTGGCAGTTCACCTGAGAGCAGAGTCCCCACCCGCAGTGCTGGCGGGTGGACAGCTCCCGCGGCGGGGAGGGTCCGCGCGAGCAGAGGGCGTGGCTAGCTTGCGTGGAGGCATGTCCTCTTCTCGACTCCTCTCCGTCCTGTTCCTGGCGCTGGGCGCCGCGCTTCCAGCCGCGGCCCAGACGTCCTCGCCGCAGCGTCCGCGCACGGTGGCCGGCGTGTGCGGCGCCACCAACTGGGCCTGCGTGGCCGAGTGCATCGACGCCGAGTGCGTCGACACCTGCATGCGTCAGGACTGTGAGCAGGCGCTGGAGCGGCTCAAGGCGTGTACCCAGAAGGCGGGCTGCGCGCCGAACGATACCGAATGTGGGCCGAAGGCCTGCCTGCCCATCTGCCAGCGCTCCTTCGAGCCCGCCCCGCCCAGCCCCGAGAAGGAAGTCCCGGCGCCGTGCGAGGGCGTGACGGCACCAGGGGCGGCGCCTCCCCATGCGTTGGTGGGGACCTGGACGCTGGTGGCCGCCAGCCTGCCGGAAGACGAAACCGTGCGGGAGGAGCGCATCGAGGCCAAGCCTCGTTCGGACTACGCGCGCTCGTTGCAGGTGACGCCGTCGGGCTGTTTCGTGCTGCGCACCTCGCTGGAGGCCGCGACGCTGGGGCAGGGCAACTCGCTGGTGGTCCGCGCCTGGGGCACGCTGGACGTGTCGGGCAAGGACCGGGTGCGGCTGCGCACGCGGGACGGCCAGGCGGTGGGCCCGGTATGCGGCGACAAGCGCGTGATTCCCCTGACGGGACCGAAGCTCAAGTTTCGGGGGAACGCCTATGTGTGGGACCTGGAGAAAGGCGTCCTCACGTTGATGGTGGACGACGAGACGAAGCAGACCTTCCAGTTCGAACGTGCGACCCCGGAGAGCGGAAAGAAGTAGAACGGCCTTCACCGGGAGGTCGTGAGACATGGCGGCGCAGGAGCGGATGTCGAGTGTGGACGCGCTGTGGTTCCACATGGAGGAACCCGCCAACCTGATGATGATTACCGCAGTGCTCTGGTTCGAGGGCCGGCTGGACTTCGAGCGGCTGCAGGCGGTGGTGCGGGAACGGCTGGTGGAGCGCTACCCTCGCTTTCGCCAGCGCGCGGTGGCGGGACTCGTGGGCCTGCCGCAGTGGGAGGAGGTCCCCGAGCTCGACCTGGACTGGCACCTGTCGCGGCTCGACGTGCCCCCGCCCGGGGACCGCGCCGCGCTGGAGTCGCTGGTGGGGGAGTGGATGAGCACGCCCCTGGAGCGCTCCCGGCCGTTGTGGCAGTTCCATGTCATGTCGGCCGCGGACGGGCACGACGTGCTGCTGGCGCGGCTGCATCACTGTCTCGCGGACGGCATGGCCCTGGCGCGGGTGCTGCTGACGCTCACGGATGGGGCGGAGGCGGAGCTGGCCGCCGAGACGCCCGAGCCCGCGTCGAGGCCTTCAACCGGTGGGCTCGCGAGCTGGGTGCGTGGGGCTCGGGCGGTGGCGGGGACCGCGCGCGCGGTGTGGCGCAAGGGCGCGGAGCTGGCCGCGGAGCCAATTCTCGTGGGCGACCTGCTGGTGCAGGGCGCTCGGGGCGCCGCGGCCATGGGCAAGTTGTTGGTGATTCCGCCGGACCCGCGCACGTCACTGCGGGGGCCGCTGGGGACGCAGAAGCGCGCCGCCTGGTCGGACCCGGTGCCGCTGGAGCGAGTGAAGGCCGTGGGCCGCGCGCTGGGCGGCACGGTGAATGACGTGCTGCTGGCGGCGGTGGCGGGCGCGCTGCGGCGCTACCTGGAGTCGCTGGGGGAGCCACCCGAGGACCTGCACGCGCTGGTGCCCGTGAATCTGCGGCCTCTCGATGTGCCCGTGCCTCGCGAGCTGGGCAATCACTTCGGCGTCGTCTTCCTTCGGCTGCCCGTGCAGCTGGGCACGCCTCAGCGCCGGTTGCAGGAGCTGGTGCGGCGGATGGAGCGGCTGAAGCGCTCGCCGGAGGCGGTGCTGACCTTCGGCGCGCTGGAGTTGCTGGGGTACACGCCAGCGGCGCTGGAGCGGTGGGTGGTGGATACCTTCGGCTCCAAGGCTTCGTTGATTGCCACCAACGTGCCCGGTCCGCGCGCGGCGGTGTCCCTGGCGGGCAGCCGACTGGAGGGCCTGACGTTCTGGGTTCCCCAGACGGGCCATCTGGGGCTGGGCGTGAGCCTCTTCAGCTACGCGGGGCAGGTGACGGTGGGCGTGGCGGCGGACGCGGGCCGGGTGACCGACCCGCATGCGCTCATCCAGGCCTTCCACGAGGAGCTGGATGCGCTCGCGACCGAGCGTGATTGAGGGCTGACTACAGCAGCTCGTACTCCTCCAGCTTGTTGTAGAGCGTGCGCCGGCTGATGCCGAGCAGCCGCGCCGCCAGCGTCCGGTTGTCGCCCGCGCGCTTGAGCGCATCCACCATCGCCTGGCGCTCCATCTCCTTGCGCTGGGACTCCAGGGTCCGGGCGGAGTCCGTGACCGGCACCGTTGGCGTTTCCAGGGCGCTGACGGAAGGCGTCGCGGCAAAGGGGGCGGGGGCCAGGCCTGGCTGGCGCGCCAGCTCTTGAAGGACTTCCCGCCCGCCAATCACCTGCGTGTCGGAGAGCACCACCAAGCGCTCCAGGAAGTTCTGGAGCTGCCGCACGTTGCCGGGCCACGGCTGGGCCCGCAGCGCCGCGAGCCCGTCGGGCATGAGGGTGAAGGGCGGGCGCCCGTTCGTCTTCGCGTGGACCTCCAGGAAGTGCAGGGCCAACGGCTCGATGTCGTCCGGGCGTTCGCGCAGGGCCGGTATCCACACGGGCACCACGTTGAGGCGGTAGAAGAGGTCCTCGCGGAAGCGGCCTTCCTTCACGCGCTCTTCCAAGGGCTGATGCGTGGCCGCCACGAAGCGGACGTCCACCTTCACCGTCTGCGTGCCGCCCAGCCGCTCCAGCTCGCGCTCCTGGATGACTCGCAGCAGCTTCACCTGGACAGCGGGGGAGATGTCGCCCACCTCGTCGAGGAACAGCGTGCCGCCATGGGCCAGCTCCACGCGCCCGGGCTTGCGCGTGGCGGCGCCCGTGAAGGCGCCCTTCTCGTAGCCGAACAGCTCGCTCTCCAGCAGGGTGTCCGGTAGCGCCGCGCAGTGCAGCTTCACGAAGGGGCCATCCCGCCGGGGACTGGCGTCGTGAACGGCCTTGGCCGCCAGCTCCTTGCCCGTACCGGACTCGCCGCGCAGCAGCACCGTGGCTGTACCGGCCGCCGCCTTCGCCAGCACGGCCTGCACGTCCGCCATGGCCCGGCTCTGGCCGATGAAGCCTCCCGTGGGCCGCACCTGCTGACGCGCCTCCTCTCCCTGCGCGCGCAGCAGCGCCTTGCGGACGGTGAAGAGAATCTCCTCCCGGTCGAAGGGCTTGAGCACGAAGTCCGCGGCGCCCGCCTTCATCGCCTCCACCGCCAGCGGCACCGTGCCGTGCGCGGTGAGGAGGATGACGGGCACGTCCGGCCAGCCGCGCGACACCTCCGCGAGCACCTGCAGGCCATCCATGCCCGGCATGCGCACGTCGCTCACCACCACGTCCACCGGCTTGCTCGCCAGCAGCGCCAGGGCTTCCTGCCCGTCGCGCGCCGCATGCGTCGTCAGGCCCGCCTGCGTCAGCAGGGCGCCCAGCACCTTGGCCACGGCGGGGTCGTCGTCGACCAGCAGCACCGTGCCTCTCAATGATTCGTTCAAGCAGCTTCTCCCACGGCTGCGCCGCCCAGGCTCGCGTCCGTGACGGGCAGGCGCATCCGGACCACCGTACCGCGCCCCTCCCGGCTTGTCAGGAGCACCTCGCCACCGTGCGCTTCCACCACGCGCCGGACGAAGGCCAGCCCCAGGCCGCTGCCCGAGGCCTTGGTGGTGAAGAAGTCGTCGAAGGCACGCTCGCGCGTTCGAGCGTCCATGCCCTCGCCGGTGTCCTCCACCTCCAGGGCCACGTCGGCGCCGTCACGCAGCGCGCGCACGGTGAGGGTGCCGCCTCCGGGCATCGCCTCGCAGGCGTTGCGCACCAGGTTCTCCAGGGCGTTGGCCAGCAGGTCCAGGTCTCCCGCGCAGGGGGGCAGGCCGGCGGCCAGCTCCCGGATGATGACGACCTTGCCCGGGCTGGCGAAGGCCTGGAGCGACAGCACGCCCTCCACCAGCCGGCGCAGGTCCACCGGCTTGGGCAGGGGCTCCACGCGCGCCAGCCGCTGATACGTGTCCACCACCCGGTCCAGGCGCTCCACCTGCTCCAACAGCAGGTCCAGGAACTCGCCGTGCCCGTCCCACGGACGCCCGCGCGCGTGCTCCTCCTTGAGGTACTGCGCGGCGCCCTTCATCGCGGCGATGGGGTTCTTGAGGTCGTGCGCCATCTGCGCGGAGAAGCGGCCCAGCGTGGCGAGCTGCTCCAGGCGCTCGCTCCGGCTGACGTAGGCGGTGACGCCCCGGCGGGTCGCGGCCACCAGGGCGAACGTCACCGCCGTGGTGCAGATGATGAGCGTGCCCGCCTGCGCGACGAAGAGCCGCACCACGGCGAGATAGGCCAGCACCCCCAGCCCCGCGATGCCCGCCGCGTGCAGCGCGAGCCGGGGCGCGCCCGGGTCGTCTCCGAAGAGGCCGAAGCGCAGCGCCGCGGTGGCCATGACCGGCAGGCCCAGGAGCGTGCCCACGTGGCCGAGCCGCACCACCTCCAGGCCCAGCTCCGCCGCCAGCTCCGTCATCAGCAGGGCCACCACCAGCGTGAGCCCCAACAGCACCAGGCCCGCGCGGGCGCGCTCGTCCGGGTGTCGCGAGCGCAGCACGTGCAAGCCCAGGAGCGCGAAGCCTCCACTGAGGATGGGAATGGCCAGCGCGGAGACCAGCAGCCCGAAGCGCAGCGTGAGCAGGTGCGCCTCCAGCATGGGCGCGCCCAACGCCACCAGCATGGCGAGCGCCAACACGCCGAAGAGGGCATAGGCGCTGTACATGGCCCAGGCGAGGCTTCGTCGCCGTCCCACGAAGGACAGGATGAAGTGCAGCGCGCACGGCACCGTCATCAGGCCCGCGGTGAAGCCCACCAGCCGCCAGCCGTCCTCGTCCGCGCGCACCAGCGCGAAGCCGGAGAAGTTCCACGTCGACAGGGCGATGGACAGCAGCGACAGCGGCAGCGCCAACGGACTCTTGCCCACGCGCACCAGGGCCAGGCCCGCCAAGGCGAGCTGGCCCGCGCAGGCCAGGAGGCTGATCCACATCCCACCCGTCATGGGGCGCTCCGATGCAGGGGACTAGAGCATGCCCAGCCGGCGCGCGTTGGCCGGCTCCACCGCCGCGGCCTCCCAGCGGCGCACCGCCTGCTCGCGTTCGGCTTCGGGGGCGTCCGCGTAGTAGCCCAGCGTGTCGTGCAGCGCGCGGCTCAGCTCCTCGATGGCCGCCAGTCGCACGTCCAGCTCGCGGTGGCGCAGCGCGGAGACGAGCCAGTCCGCGCGACGGCGGCTGCGATTCTCCGCCCACCACGCCGACCACTGACGTGCATCCAGTCCCAGCGTGGCGCGCGTCACTTCCCGCAGCGCCTCCGCCGCGGCCTGGGCGCACATCTCGTCGTCGCCGCCCGTGAGGCGGATGAGGCCCTCAATCGCGTCGCGGTCATGCAGCGTGCCCAGGGCGCGCGCAGCCAGCGAGCGGCGCAGCGGGTCGCGGCTGCTCAGCTCGTGGCGCAGGTCGCGCAGGGCGGCGTCCAACCGGGGGAGCTGCTTGAGCGCGGCGGCGGCCACGCGCGCGGCGCTGGAGATGTCCGGCTCCAGGTCGAACAGACCGCGCAGCACGCCGTCCACCAGCTCCACGTAGGGGAGGTTGCCGGCGGTGAGCAGCGCGAAGTAGCGCGTGTCCGCGTCCTGGGAGTCCAGCAGCGGCGACACGGCCTGCGCGGCGGGGCGGCCCAGCCGGGACAGCGCGCCGGGGATGGGCCCCAGCTCGTCCGCCTCGGGCAGCTCCACCACGGGCAGTCGGCTCCATGCCGTGGGGCCAGGGAAGTGCTGGGCCAGCACCCGGGCGCTGGCCTCGGGCGAGCGCGCCAGCTCCGCCATGGCGTTGGCGCGCTGCGCGGCGTCCGGACCGGTGAGGCGGCGCAGCAGCGGCGCGAAGTCCGGCGGCGGGCGCTCCTCTTGTGACTGCGCGCGCGGCGGCAGCGCGGCGGCGCGGCCCATGTTGCCGGTGGCGCCTCGGCCGAAGAAGGGGCTCCAGCCCAGGCCGGCGACCACCGCGGGGGCCGGCGCGGGCGCGGCGGCCACGGGCAGGTCCACGTCGATGGTGAGCTCCACCTCGTCCGGCGCGCGCAGCTCCGACACGCGCTGTTTGCGGAAGAGGATGAGCTCCTGGAAGGCCGCCGGCAGGTCCTGGCAGAACAGGATGTAGTCGGACAGGCGGCGCTGGCTGATGGGCCGCTGGCCACAGTCACCGTAGAGGATGGCCACCAGCCGGCCCTTCACCTCGACCGGGTACAGGAAGACGGTGCGCGGCGTCTGGCGTCCGAACAGCTCCAGGTAGTGACGCGTGAGCGCGTCCGGAGGCAGCGGGCCCGCGTAGCTGCCGCGGGTGACGGCCACCGTGCGGAAGACGCTGCTGGCATCCAGCGGGATGGACACCTGCGTGAGCTGCTCTCCCGCCATGCCGTCGCCGCGAGCCTCCAGGCCCGTGGCGCCGCCCCGCAGCACGGCGAAGGAGGCGACGTAGTCGAAGGTCCTGCGGCCGAAGCGCAGCGCCACGTCGATGAGGCGGTCGCGGTCCTTGGTGGCTTCCTTCAGCGCAGCGCGCGCCTGGGCCAGCGTCCAATCCGGCACGTCCTGGCTCGCGGGCGGGGCAGAGGGACGGCTCTCCAGCGCGGCGGGCTTGGGACGGGGCTGCGGCGTGTTCTGCGCGGCGCCGGGGTTGGGGAAGACGAGGAACGCAGGCTCGCTGCGCGGAGCCGCCGCGGGCTTCGGCGGCGGCGCCACCGGCGTGGCGAAATGAAGCGTGGGCGGCGCGGCCGGCTGCGCGGGCGCGGGGGGCCATACCTGCGGCGTGCCGCTGGTGCCAGCCTGGGCCGGAGGCCACACCTGGGGCTGTCCCGAAGCAGGGGCTGCCGGGCCGGACTGCGCCGGGGCGCGTGCTCCCGTCGGGGCCGGAGGGGTGGAGGGCGCAGCCGGCTTGGGGG
>NZ_VHLC01000010.1:0-132994 GCF_006547355.1 Myxococcus sp. AB036A
CCCCTGCCGCCAGCCCCCACCGCCAGGAGCCCTGGCGCGTGGCGTGGAACAGGAGCGCCACCGCGACGGCGTTGCAGCCCGTCAGGGTGCAATCCGTCACATCGCCGAAGATGCGCCCCTGGACGAGCTGCCAACCAAAGGGCATGGCGAGGAAGCCCGCCGCGCCCAGCACGGCCCAGAAGCGCCCGGCGGGCCTGCGCGCGATGAGGTAGATGGACACCGCCGCGGCCAGGTGCCCCAGGAGCGAGGCCAGCCGCAACGCCAGCGGCGTCACGCCCACCACGTGCATCATCAGCGCGCCGAACCAGAAGGGCCCCGTGGGCTTGTGCATCCACACGTGCGCGGCCCACCAGTGGCGCGGGTCCGCGGGGAAGACCGGGTCCTTGTAGATGTGCGGCGTGAAGAAGGTGTCGTGCGTGCCGCGCGCGGCGGCCTGGTGCATCGCCTCGTCCCAGATGTAGATGGCCGGATGCGCCAGGTGGGGCGCCAGTTGGGCCAATCCCCAGACGACGAGCGCCCCGATGAGCAGTCCATCGAGACGCTTTTGAAAGACATCGGGGGGCGCGGCGACAGTCGGGGCGTCGGTGCTCATCGGGGCGATGCGTGGGGATAGCACCCCAAGCCCGCCAGAGCCACCGGGGGCCGTGCGTCAGCCGCGCCCGATGCCGATGTAGGTGAAGCCCTCGCTCCGGGCGAGCCGAGGGTCGAGCACGTTGCGTCCGTCGAAGATGATGGGGCGGCGCATCAGTGTCCGGAGCCGCTTGAGGTCCGGGCGGCGAAACTCGTTCCATTCCGTGACGAGGAAGATGCCATCCGCGCCCTCGGCGGCCTCGTAGCAGGTGGGCGCGTACGCCACCCGGTCACCGAAGTACTGCCGGGCCACGGAGCTGGCCACCGGGTCATGGCATTGCACGCGCGCGCCCTTGCCAAGCAACCCTTCGATGAGCTCCACGGAGGGCGCCTCCCGCATGTCATCCGTCTTCGGCTTGAAGGCCAGGCCCCACACGGCGAAGGTGTGGTCAGCGAGGCTGCCGTAGAGCTTCAACGCCTTGCCGAGCAGACAGCGCTTCTGCCGGGTGTTGGTGGACTCCACGGCCCGCAGCAGGTCCAGCTCCAGGCCCACTTCACGCGCGGTGGACATCAACGCCCGCACGTCCTTGGGGAAGCAACTGCCGCCATAGCCGATGCCCGGATAGAGGAACGCATAGCCGATGCGGCGGTCCGCGCCCATGCCCTTGCGCACCAGGTCCACGTTGGCGCCCACGCGCTCGCACAGCAGGGCCATGTCATTCATGAACGAGATGCGTGTGGCCAGCATGGCGTTGGCCGCGTACTTGGTGAGCTCCGCGGAGTGGGGGTCCATGAAGAGGATGGGGTTCTCCGTCCGCACGAAGGGGGCATAGAGGTCGCCCATCAGCTTCCGGGCCCGCTCGGACGTGGTGCCGATGACGACCCGGTCCGGCTTGAGGAAGTCGTCCAGCGCGGCGCCTTCCTTGAGGAACTCCGGGTTGGACACGACGTCGAAGGCCACGTCGGTGGTGCGCGCCACCGCGGACCGCACCCGGTCCGACGTCCCGACGGGAACGGTGCTCTTGTTCACGATGACGGTGTAGTGGCGCAAGGACCGGCCAATCTGTTCCGCGGCGACGAGCACATGCTGGAGGTCGGCGTCTCCCCGCTCCGACTGGGGCGTGCCCACCGCGATGAACACCACCTGGGCCGGCGACACCGCCTCCGGCAGGTGTTCGGTGAAGCGGAGGCGCTGTGCGGCGACGTTGCGCCGGACCAGCTCCTCCAGCCCTGGCTCGTAGAGCGGAATCTCCCCGCGCCGCAGCGCCTCCACCTTCCGCGCGTCCAGGTCCACGCAGGTGACGTCATGCCCTGACTCCGCGAAGCAGGTCCCCGCTACGAGCCCCACATACCCCGTTCCGATGATGGCGATCCGCATGGTGCTGTCTCTCCCAGGCTTCGCTAGCCCCCTCGCTCCGCCTCCAGGACGTAGTCCTCCAACGTTCGCGCCCGGTGCTCCGCGGTGTGCTCCGCCAGCACGCGCCGCCGCGCTCGCTGCCCCATGGCCTGTCGTTCCCGCTCGGGGACTTCCCGGAGGTAGCGCAAGGTCTCCGCGCCGGAGCGCGCAACGAAGAGCTCCCTCCCCGGCTCGAAGAAGGTCTCCAGGCCCGCCCAGTCGTCACTGATGATGGGCACGCCGCAGGCGGCGGCCTCGAAGAGGCGCACGCTGGGCGAATGGCCCGCACGCACCATGTCCGCGCGCGTGACGTTCAGGGTGTAGCGCTGGGCGTTGTAGAAGGCCGGGTGCTCGGGGGGCGCCAGGTGCTCCACGCGCGTGACGTTCGCCGGCCAGCGGAGGCCTTCGGGATACTGGGGACCCGCCACGGCGAAGCGCCCCTCGGGCCACGCCCGCGCGGCGTCCAGCATCAGCCGCTCCAGCACCGGCTGGCGGTCCTCGCTGTAGGTCCCCAGGTAGCCCAGCTCCCAGCGCGGCTCGCACGGCGCCGGGACGTGCAGCTCTGGGTCACAACTGCAGTAGAGCGGCCGCGCGGCGGGGGAACCCAGCTCCCGTTCGATGCGCTCCAGCGTGGGGCCGCCCGTGAAGGACAGGTAGAGCCGGTAGCCCGGCACCAGCTCCGGCCGCAGGTACTCACAGGCGCCTCGCGCCAGCCGCGCGAGCGTCACCGGCGTGTCGATGTCATAGAAGGCAGGGACGCCCCGCGCGGTCCGCTGTACCCACGCGCCTGCCTCCACGCCCTGCGGGACGTAGGAGCCCACCATGACCAGGTCCGCCTCACGCACGTGTGTCGTGAAGCGCTCGGCCAGGTCGTCCAGGCTGGCGTACAGCTCGGTGCGTCCGTGCGGCGGGTTCGGCAGGTCCCGGTTGGCGGCATACCAAGGGACGTCCCGTTCGAGGAACCACACGTCGTGCCCGCGCCGCACCAGCCCGCGCACCAGCCCACGATAGGTGGTCGCATGGCCGTTGCCCCAGCTGGAGGTGATGGACAGCCCGAGGATGACGACCTTCATTCGCACGCCCTCCCCCTCCTCATGCGACGCACTCCCGCGTCGTGGTGGCGGACCCGGTCCGAAGCCCCAGGGCCGCCTCCACCTGGGAGACGCGATGCAGGTACGTGTGTCCGGCCAGCACGCGCCGGAGCGCGGCCTGGCCGATGCGCCGGGCCTCCGCGTCCGTCAGCCGGCGGACGTGCTCGGCCACCTCCTCCCCGGAGCAGGCCACGAGCACCTCGCGTCCTGGCTCCAGGAAGAGCTCCACGCCCAAAAAGGCATCGGTAATGAGGCATGCCCCCGCGCCGGCCGCCTCGAAGACCCGCGTGGCGGGAGAGAAGCCGAAGCGCGCCATGCTGTCGCGGTGGATGTTGAGCACCGCGCGCGCCGAGCAGTTCAGCGCATTGTGTTCGTGCGTGTAGACGTGGCCCAGGCGCGTCACGTTGGAGGGCAAGGGGCGCGCCTCCCAGCCGCTGCCACCCAGCAGGAAGCGCGCGCCGGGCAAGTGCTCCGCGGCCTTCAGGAAGAAGGCCTCCACGCGGGCTTCGCGGTCCGGCAGCCGGTTGCCCAGGAAGGCCAGGTCCCCCGTGAAGCGGGCCTCCATCGGCGCCGGGTGGTGCGTGGAGGGGTCCAGCGCGTTGTAGATGGGGACGCACTGGCGCGCGCCCAGCGCCCGGTAGGCGGACACCACCGGCTCGCCCCCGCCGTAGGTGAAGACGTGGTCATACCGGGGCACGAGCGCGCGAAACGAGTCATCCGGATGATGCTCCAGCCGCTCCAGCGTGGCGGGCGCGTCCACGTCCCAGAACACGACCTGGGTGCCCGGGCGCTTCAGGTCGAGCACACGGGCCTCCAGCAGCGCATCGAACACGCCCACGCCGCTGGCCTTCACCACCACGTCCGCGTGGCGCGCCTCCTCCAGGCACCGCTCCACGTCGGCCGTTCCCTGCTCGGTGTAGACGACCACGCGCGCCCAGTCCGGGTCCGCCATGTCGCGGTGCTGCTGCCGCCCGAAGGCATCCGGTTCGTAGAAGGTCACCCGGTGCCCTCGCGAATGCAGCGCGCGGATGAGGCCGCGGTAGTAGGTCGCCGCGCCGTTCCAGTAGGCCGAGACGAGGCTGGAACCGAAGAATGCGATGCGAAGTCCCCTGCTCATGCGGTGACCCTCCCCCGTGACAACGCCCCCGCCTGCGTGGCCTGGGGCACCAGTGACGCGTGGATGCGCAGCAATTCGTCCACCCGGTGCGCACACGTGTGGCGGGCCAGCACCGTGCGGCGCCCCTGCTCGGCGAGCGCACGGCGCAGGTCCGCGTCCGCCAGCAGCGCTCGCAGGTGGTCGCGCATCCGCGCGCCGGTGTCCGCGACCAGGTAGTCGCTCCCCGGTGTGAAGAGGCCTTCCAAGTCGCGCCACGGCGCGCTCACCAGTGGAATGCCACAGGCGAGCGCCTCGAACGGACGGATGGTGGGGATGCCCGGCAGGGACGTGGCGTAGGGCCGCCGGGGAACGTGGACCGTCACGCGCGCCCTGGCGAAGGCCTCGGGCACCCGGTGGTTGGTCAGCCACCCCGCGTAGGTGATGCCCGCACGCGCCAGCGCCGCTCGCGCCGCGTCCGGGTAACGCACCCCGTGCACCCGCGCCTTCAAGCCCAGCGTTTGTGCCGGACCGAGCAGGAACTCATGCAGCTCCGCGGTGCGCTCCTCATCACCCCAGTTGCCAATCCAGACGACGTCGTCTTCCGGCGACACCTCGGGCCGTGGGTGGAACACACGCGTGTCCGCGGCCTCGTGCCACGTCCACGCGCGCCGAGCCCAGCCCTGCTCCAGGTAGAGCCGCTGGAGGACGCCGCCAAAGGCGAGCACGCCGTCATAGTGGGCCAGCTCGTAGCGGGCCATCTCCTCCCGAGCGCTCACGCCCCGGTGGTGCGTGTCATGGAAGAACAGGCGAAAGGCGTCGCTCACCTGGCGACGCTCGCCCAGGCGGCGCACCAACGCTGGCGGGTTCCACTCGTGGACGAGGACGAGCTGTGCCCCTTCCAGGGCCCGGTCCAGGTCCAGCGTCGCCAGGTCGTATCGCTCGGGCCGCACATGCGGGTAGACGCGTCGTACTTCCTCCAGCATCGCCGGCCCCTCTGGCTCCCGCAGGAGGTTGCGCAGGCTCCAGGCGTCCTCGGGCTCGAAGACGCGGACGTCGTGGCCGCGCAGGGCCAGCTCCGTCACCACGCCGCGCAGGAAGTGCGCATTGCCGTGGTTCCAGTCCGACAGAAGCGAGTGGCAGAAGAAGACGATGCGCATGCGCGGTGCCCCTTCCATCCTCAAGGCGCGCCCAGCGCGAGCCCGGCGGGGTGACGGACCGGCCACGCCCGGAGCGTCGCGTAGAGCCGCAGGTAGTCCTCCGCCATGCGGCGTGGGTTCCAGGTCAGCGCGCGGGCACGCGCTTTCGCGGCCATGCGCTCCCGATGGGCCCCATCCTCGAGGAGTCCTCGCAGCGCGCGGGTCAACCCATCCAGGTCCTCCGGGTGAACGAACACCGCCGCGTCCCTCCACACCTCTCGGAGGCTGGGAATGTCGCCCAGCACCAGGGCACAGCCGGAGAGCGCGGCTTCCAGCGCGGACAGGCCAAAGGGCTCGTAGCGCACCGGCATGGCGTAGATGGCGGCGCGAGCCATCCAGGCCGCGAGTGCTTCCGGCGAGAGGGGGCCCAGCGGCTCGGTGTTCCGTGCCCGCGCCACCTTCCCGCTCCCCGGATGTCGCAGCTCGCCCGCCACGCGCACGGGGCAGCCCAGCCGGGGCGCCACCGCCTCCAGCGCCGACAGGTTCTTGGCCTCGTCCCACAAGCGGCCCGCCGCGAGGACGAACAGCTCCTTGGGCGCCGCGGTGAAGGAGTCGGCCCGGCGCGCGTTCGGGATGACGCAAGTGGGCGGCAACAACGGTCCATAGTGCCGTTCGAGCGCGCCGAGCATCGCCGCGCTGGGCGCCACCACGCGGTCCACGGCGCGCAGGCCGCGCTGGACCTCCCGCCGGTAGCGCGCATATCGCGGCGGCGCGGGCTCCCGAAGGACCGCCTCCCACCAGGACAGGACGCACGAGTGGGCCACCACCACCGAAGGTGCCCGCCAGGGCAGCGCGCCATGGGCATAGCCATTGAGATGGATGACGTCGGGCGCCAACACCTCCTCCAGCGCCAGCAGCCATTCCCCAGACGCGCGCACGTCCTTCCAGGGCGCGTCCATCCACTCCAGGCGATAGGTGCTCTCGTGGAGGCGCAGCCCCGGGACGGCCGCGGCTTCACCCGCCTGCGGCACCGTCACGGGCTCGCCCAGGGTCGCCAGCTCCACCTGGACGCCCGCGTCGGCGAAGGCCCGGCAGAGCTCCAGCGCGTAGGTCCACACGCCTCCCACCGTGTCGGTGGTCATCAACACACGGCGGACGGCGCGCCCTCTAGCCTGCGTAGACTTCACGCGCCCCTCCCTGCCACGACGCCACCGGCCGCTCATGCATCAGGGTCCGCAGCCAGTCGTGGAGCCGGTCCACGCCCTCGGGGATTCCCACCTGGGGCGCCCACCCCGTGGCGGCCTGGAACTTCCGGGTGTCGGAGACGTAGTAGCGCTGGTCCCCCGTCCGCCAATCCTCGAACTGGAGCGCGGGACGCAGGCCGGTGCGCTGCGAGATGAGGCCCAGCAGCTCCAGCAGGCTCACCGTCCGCGACGGGCCGCCGCCGATGTTGAAGGCCTGCCCCTTGAGCCGTCCGATGTGCTGCTGCGCCAGGCCGAGCGCGCGCACCAGGTCGCCCACGTCGAGGATGTCCCGCACCTGCTTGCCATCCCCGTAGAGCGTGAGGGGCTGGCCTTCGAGCATGCGCAAGAGGAAGTGCGCCACCCAGCCCTGGTCCTCGGTGCCGAACTGCCGGGGGCCGTAGATGCAGCTCATCCGGAACACCACCGTCCTCAGCCCGTAGGCCCGCGCATAGTCGAGCACGTACTGGTCCGCCGCGCCCTTGGAGCAGCCATAGGGGCTCTCGAAGTCCAGCGGGCAGGCCTCCCCCACGCCGTGGCCGCGCAGGCCCACGTCCCGAGGCTCGTAGCGGCTGGGCTTCTGGACGAGTTCCACGCCCGGCATGCCGCCGTAGACCTTGTTGGTGGAGGTGAAGACGAGCGAGGCGGGCCGCTCCATGGCACGCAGCGCCTCCAGCACGTTCAGGGTGCCGCCCGCGTTGACCTCGAAGTCGGTGACGGGCGTCTCCAGGCTGGTGGTGACCGCCACCTGGGCCGCGAAGTGGAAGACATGGCTGGCGCCGATGACGGCCTGCTTCACCGCATAGGCGTCCCGTACGTCCGCCGTCATCACCTCCAGCCGGGCGCCATGCCGGGCCTGGAGCCAACGCAGGTTGTGCACCACGCCGGGGCGCGTCAGGTTGTCGACAACGCGCACGGTCCGCCCCGCGGACAGGTAGTGGTCCGCCAGGTTGGAGCCGATGAAGCCGGCCCCGCCGAAGATGACCGTCCTGTCCTCTTCCACCTCCCAAGGTTCCGCCGCGCTCATACGGTCAGCCCTCGCGCCTCGAGTTCCGCGCGCGCCTCCGCCACGCGGTCCGTCGCCACCTGGTCTTCGAGCCACGACGACAGTTCCCTGAGCCCGTCGTGGAAGGAGACCTGGGGTGCGTAACCCAGCAGGTCACGCGCCAGGGAGATGTCCGCGAAGCAGTGACGGATGTCGCCCATGCGATATCGACCCGTCACCGCGGGGCGGAGGCCGGGGCGACCCATCACCTCCGCGAGCGCCAGGGCCACTTCCTTCACGGTGATGGACTGTCCACTGCCCACGTTGATGACATGCGACTCCGCCCCCCGCGCGTCGAGCGCCAGCGCGCAGGCGTTCGCTACGTCACGCACGTTGACGAAGTCCCGCTGCTGCAGGCCATCCTCGAAGACGAGTGGCGGACTTCCATTGAGCAACCGCGCGCCGAAGATGGCGAGCACGCCGGTATAGGGATTGGAGAGCGCCTGCCGGGGCCCGTAGACGTTGAAGAACCGCAGCGCCACGGTGGGGATGCCGTAGGCGCGGCCCAGGATGAGACACAGCCGCTCCTGGTCGAATTTCGACAGCGCATACACGGAGGAGAGCTCTGGCGGCTTGGACTCCGGCGTCGGCACGGGCGTGAGGGCTTCGCCTCCGGGGCCTTCCAGCTCCCACTTCCCATCCGCCAGTTGCTCCAGTGGCCTTTGCCCGCCGGGGATGCGCCGGCCATCTGGCGCGCGCGACAGTCCCTCCCCATAGACACTCATGCTGGAGGCCACGACCAGCCGTTCAATCGGACGCTCGATGAGCGCTTCCATCAACACGGAGGTGCCCAGGTTGTTCACCGCCGTGTAGTGGGCCACCTCGTACATGCTCTGGCCCACGCCCACCGCCGCGGCGAAGTGGTAGACGGCGTCAACGCCCGCCAGGGACTGTCGGACCACCTCCCCGTCACGCACGTCGCCCACCACCAACTCCACATCGGTGGACAGGTACTCCGGGCGTCGTCGCGCTTCACCGTGGACCTGGGGCACCAGCGCATCCAGGACCCTCACGCGGTGGCCGCGCGCCAGCAGCGCGTCCGCCAGATGTGAGCCAATGAAGCCCGCGCCGCCCGTGATGAGAATCTGTCTTTGCCTCATGTCGCCCCCCGGCGCACGCAGGCAGTCGATGTTCATCACCACCGCCATGCATTGATGAAGGTAGCCACCGCACCTGTTGGTGCTAGCCATCTGCTACCGACGTTCATCCCGGTCAGGCGCCTGCACGCGCCCCAGCATCATTCGGGCTGGCGCCCAGGGGAGCGGCCCCATCACGGCCGCACAAGGGCCGCCGAGGCGACGAGCCCTACGCGGCCACGGGCGTCAGGGGTGAAGGGGGCAATTCCGGGAGCAGGCCGCGCGTCTGCTTGCGCACCAGCGACGCGTAGTAGCCGTCACGGCGCATCAGCTCCGCATGCGAGCCCTCCTCGATGATGCGGCCATCCTTGAGCACCAGGATGCGGTCCGCGTTCACCACCGTGGAGAGCCGGTGCGCGATGGCGAAGGTGGTGCGGCCCTTCATCAGCTCACCCAGTGCGTCCTGCACCAATGCCTCGCTCTCCGCGTCGAGCGCGCTGGTGGGTTCGTCGAGGATGAGGATGGGCGGGTCTGTCAGGAGCGAGCGGGCAATGGCGATGCGCTGCCGCTCGCCCGCGGACAACCGGTTGCCGCGCTCCCCCACCAGGGTGTCGTAGCCCTGAGGAAGTCCCAGGATGAATTCATGTGCGTGGGCCGCGCGCGCGGCGGCCTCGATTTCCGCGTCCGTGGCCTGGGGTCGCCCATAGGCGATGTTCCCCCGCACGCTTTCATTGAAGAGCAGCGCGTCCTGGAGCACCACGCCGATGTTGCGCCGCAGCGACAACTGCTTGAGCGTCCGGATGTCGCTTCCGTCAACGCGCACGACGCCCTGGTCCGGGTCATAGAAGCGGCACAGCAGGCTCATCAGCGTCGTCTTGCCCGCGCCGCTGGGGCCCACCAGTGCCACCGTCTCCCCACGCCGGACGTCCAGGGAGATGCCGTTGATGAGCGGCCGGCCCGCGCCGGAGGGATAGGCGAAGTGGACGTCCTCGAATGTCACGTCACCGCGCATGTGCGTGATTTCGTGCGCGTCTGGCGCGTCGCCCAGCGAGTCCTGCGCGTCGAGGATGGAGAACACCTGGCGGATGGACACCGAGGCCGTCCGCAGCGTCTTGTACACGCCGCTGAGTCCCTGCACGGGGCCGAAGAGCCCACCGATGTAGCCCAGGAAGGCCACCAGGGTACCGACGGTGAGCTGCCCCTTCATCACCAGGAGGCCGCCCATGCAGATGGACGCCACACGCGCGACGAGCACCGTGGTGTTCTGCCCCGCCGTCACCGCCGAGTCGAACGCCACACCCCGGGTGACGACGGTATTGGCGTCACGCACGCCATGCAGGAAGCGCTGCTTCTCCCGCTCCTCCATGGCGAAGCTCTTCACGGTGATGATGCCGGAGAGCACCTCGTTGAAGCGGGCGTAGATTTGCGTCCACCGCTCCAGCAGCGACTCCTCGCGCCGGGCCTGCACGGGCGCGGCGCGCCGGGCGATGAGCACCGGCAGCGGCGCGAAGGCCAGAGCCAGCAATGCCAGCCGCCAGTCGAGCTGGAGCATGACGCCCACCGCGATGCACAGGTACACCGCCGCGGGGATGACGTTGAAGGTGAGCTCGGTGATGGCGCCCACGAAGCCCTGGAGCCCGCGGTCCATCCGCGTCATCAGCGCGCCCACGCCCTCCTGCCGGTGAAAGCTCAGCGGCAGCCGGTGCAGCCGCGACACGGTGGCCTCGTTGAGGGCGAAGTGCACCTGGATGCGGGTGCGCCAGGTGAGCCAGTTGGACGCGGCGCCCAGCCCTTCACGCGCGAGCCCCATGAGCACCAGCAACCCCACGCCCATCAGCACCGGCTTCGTGGCGTCCTCGCTGCCCAGTTGGTCGAAGATGCTCTTGAGGACCAGGGGCTCCAGGGCGCTCAGGCTCGCGGAGGTCAGGACGAGGAGCAGGATGAAGACAATGGTGCGACGGTAGGGCCGCAAGTAGCCCAGCGCTCGCCACATCGCGCCGCGTGAGACGGGAGGGGTCTGCATGGTCAGGCGAGGAACGGTGTTTCAGTCCCACACCTTCCGGCGTCCAGACAGAGCCCGATGCCTCCGCATCTCGGGAGACGGGCATGCAAACGCTCTCAGGCGTAGAGTCTGTCGAGCGTCTCCGCGACCTGGATGAGCTGCTCGTTCTCCGGCGTGAAGCGCTTTCCTTGGGCCAGGCGGGTGGCCCAGTCCACGGCGGCCCGTCCGCCCCAGCCATCTGGCGGGTCGGCGAGCCGCTCACGCCCGGTACCCCGGAAGGCATCCGCCGTGAAGTCGTAGAACGAGCCATTCACGTTGCGGAACGACACGCCCCCTTCCGTCCCATAGAACGACGCTTCAATCACCGCGTCGCAGCCCGCCGACAGCTTCCAGGAGCAGGCGAGCTGGACGGCGGTGCCTCCCTCCAACTCCAGCAGGGCGGCGGCGTAGTCTTCCACGCCCTCCTCCCGGCCACGCAGCGGCCGTCCCTGGGCGAAGCGCTGGCTGCTCACCCGGCGGACGGCGGGGAAGTCGAGCACCCATAGCGCCAGGTCCACCATGTGGATGCCCAGGTCCATGACGCAGCCGCCCCCGGCGAGCGCCGCGTCGTAGAACCACGGCTTGTCCGGGCCGTAGGCATTGTGGAAGACGAGGTTCACCGCATGCACGTGCCCCAGCGCGCCCGACTGGTGGTGCGCTCGGAGCCTGCGCAGCCCTTCCGCGTAGCGGTAGCTGAAGTCCACGCCGAGCAGCACGTCCGACCTCCGGGCCGCCTCCACCACACACCGGACTTCGTGGGCCGTGCGGCCCAGCGGCTTCTGGCAGAACACGGCCACGCCGCGCTCCAACGCCTGGATGGACTGCTCCGCGTGAACAGCGCTGGGCGTGGCGATGACCACGCCGTCGGGTGAGAGCGCGAGCAGCGCGTCCAGGGAGTCCACCCGCTCACACCCCGGCGCGAGCGCCCGCGCTGCCTCGGCGGCGGCCTCCGAAGGGTCCGCCACGCCGATGACGTCCACCTGGGCCTCTTTCACCAGGGCCTGCATCCGATGGCGTCCAATCCAGCCCACGCCGAGAAAGCCCAGCCGGGGGCGCCGCATCACGGGAGCGCTCATGGCGTGACCAGGGCCTTGAGGAAACCGTCCGGCCGGGAGCGCAGGGCGTCAAAGGCGCGGTCGAGTTCCTCCAAGCGGAACTGGTGGGTGAAGAGGGGAAAGGGGTCCAGCGCGCCGGAGGCGACGGCGTCCACGGCGAGCCGGATGCCCTCCACGTAGACGCGCGGGTCGCGTTCGTGCGCGTTGATGACATCCAGGCCGCGCCAGTTCCACAACTGCATGTTCACCTGCCGGGGCCCGTCCTGGTGGTAGCCCGCGATGACGAGCCGGCCCCGCTCCCGCGTGAGTTCGCCCGCGAGGTCGAGCGGCCACTGCGAGCCCACGGCCTCGATGACGCGGTCGCAGAAGGCACCGTCGGTGAGGGCCTTCACGCGGTCGATGATGCGGCCGTGGTCATCCATGGGGATGCACTCGGCGGCGCCATAGGCCCGCGCCAACTCCAGCGAGAAGGGACGCCGGGAGATGGCGAGGACCCGCGCGCCCGCGTTCGCCGCGAGCCGTGTCACCACCGCGCCCAGGAAGCCGATGCCGATGATGGCCACCGTCTGCCCCGCCTGGATGTCGCCGCGGCGGAAGATGTTCATGGCGCAGCCCAGCGGCTCTCCCGGAAAGGGCTTGCCCGCGAGCGAGGGTGGAAGCACCACGGCCGACGACGCCTCCACCACGTCGTACTCCGCGAAGGCCGCCGAGGAGAGCGTGGCCACCCGGTCTCCCACGCGAAGGTCCGTCACCCCGTCTCCCACGGCGTCCACCACGCCCCAGCCCTCGTGTCCTGGCGTCCCGGGCTTCATCGGATAGCGGAACCAGTCACGGCCCTCCCAGGTGGGCAGGTTGGA
The DNA here is from genome assembly GCF_006547355.1 of Myxococcus sp. AB036A. NCBI lineage: Bacteria > Pseudomonadati > Myxococcota > Myxococcia > Myxococcales > Myxococcaceae > Myxococcus > Myxococcus sp. AB036A. The sequence continues at coordinate 12,605 of NZ_VHLC01000010.1, forward strand.
GCCGCACACGCCACAGCCCTCCAGCCGCACGCGTATGGCACCAGGGCCAGGCTCGGGCCGGGCGATGCGGTCCACCCGTGTCCCCCCAGGGCCCGTGACCACCGCGGCCCTCATCATTCCGTCCGACATCACGTCCTCCCGTCCCTGTCCCACTCCGCGTTCTGTGCCGCCAGCGAGGCCAGGACAACCCGCCCTTTCGGCGCAGGCGGGGCGGCCGTGGCCCCGCCAACGCCCGCTTCGTTCGAGCGCCGCCAGCCTGGACACCATGTGTCGGGGGCCCGACGCGCGGAAGGGCCGCTTGCCCGGCCGCGTCGGACGTCGTCGTGGGAGCGCGACACCTATCTTCCTTCTCGAAGGCGCAGGCGAAGAGGAGGCAGCCGTGCTGGGAAGGACACCGGAGTGGGAGCTCAACCTGGACGCCGTGACACCGTCGCTCGCCGTGGGCGGGCGCTATCCCATGGAGGCCGCGGCCTACCTCGCGGGACGGCTTGGCATCCGCTCCGTGGTGGATGTGCGGGTCGAGGACTGTGACGACGAGTGGGTGCTTCGCCAGCACGGCATCACCCTGCTCCACCTGCCCACGCAGGACATGCAGGCCATCCGGTTGCCCATGATTCACGACGGCGTGGCCTGGGTCCGCGCGCGGCTGGCGCGACGGGAGAAGGTGCTCATCCACTGCGAGCACGGCATCGGGCGCAGCGCGCTGCTGGCGCTGTGCGTCCTCGTGGAGGGTGGCCTGGCCCCCTTGGAGGCGCTGTCGCTCGCCAAGGACCGACGGAACCTCGTGTCACCGAGCCCCGAGCAGCTCACGGCCTTCATCGCGTACACACAAGCGCTGCGCGCATCACGCGAGGTGCCCTGGGAGGTGCCCGGGTTCGATGCGCTCGCGGCCATCGCCTACCGCCACCTGCGCCAGGGCTGAAGGATGCTCGTCTACGGGAGCGCCGTGAAGCACGCGTCACCCCGGGAGCTCCTGTCGGCGCTCCATGCGCGCCTGCGGCAGTGGGAGGTGATGGCGCCGGGGTTGGACCGACATGCCGCGCTGGTCTCCCTGTTCATCGACTCCGGCTCGCTGGCGCAGGGCGTCCTGGACCAAGACTTCGCGGAGCGGCGGCACGACGACCCCGGGCCGCTCGGCGCGGCGTGCGTCGCGCTGCCCTTCGTGCTCGCACAGGCGCTCCAGCGCTCCTGGGAGACAGGCTTCGCGTCCGTGCCTCCCGTCCCCGCGGCCCCATTCCTAGCGCTGGGCCGGTTGCCGCTGCCGGAGCGCGTTGGCCTTTCCGTGCCCGAAGGCTACGCCTACCACGCGCTCTATCCAGAGCAGTACCTGGAGGCCGCGAAGGCGCTGCATCCTCCAGCGCCGCCCCTGGTGGTGGGCATCCGAGGCATCGGCGCGAGTCTGGCGTGCGCGGTGGCCGCCGCGATGAAGGCGCCGCCACCCCTCACCGTCCGGCCCACGGGGCACCCGTACCAGCGCGTCTGCAGCCTGGGGCCCGGACTCGAGCGAGAGCTGCTGGCGCGCGCCGCGAACACGGACGTGGCCATCGTGGACGAAGGGCCCGGCCTGTCAGGGAGCTCCTTTGGCGCGGTGGCGGACTTCCTGGAGGACCACGGCGTTTCAGCGCGGAGGCTGTGCTTCTTCCCCAGCCACGCGGGCGCCCCCGGCCCCATGGCCAGCGAGCGGCACCGGACCCGCTGGGCCCAGGCGCGGCGGCACCTGACGGAGTTCGATGCGCTGTTCCTCCAGCCGGGAGACGCCCGGTGCCTCCTGGCCCGTTGGTGCGAGGACCTCACGGGCCGGGCGCACAGCCACCTGGAGGACCTGGGCGCGGGGACATGGCGGCGCCTGCTGTTTCCAGACGCCCGTGAATGGCCCCCGGTGCACGTCCAACAGGAGCGGCGCAAATACCGGGTCACCACGCCGCGCGGCGTGTTCCTCCTCAAGTTCGCGGGCCTCGGAGGTTTCGGTGAACACCGGATGCTGCGTGCCCGGCAGCTTGCCCAGGCGGGCTTCACCCCACCGGTGGAGGGGCTTCGGCACGGCTTCCTGGTGCAACGGTGGATGGAGGACGCACGGCCGCTGTCCCGGGTGCCGGAGTACGGGCGCCACGCGATGGAGGCCCAGGTGGGAGGCTACCTCGGCTTCCGGGCCCGGCACTTTCCCGTGGACGCGCTGGAGCGAGGCGCGTCCGTGGCCGCACTGCTCGACATGGCCCGCTACAACACAGCGCGGGTCCTGGGCGAGGCGTGCTGTGCCCGCGAGTTCGATGGATGGAGCCGGCACCTGGGCACGCTCGCGCGAGAGGTCCGCCGCGTGGAGACGGACAACAAGCTCCAGACGTGGGAGTGGCTGGTGCTGGCGGACGGGCGGCTGCTCAAGGCGGACGCGGTGGACCACCACGCCGGTCATGACCTGATTGGCTGCCAGGACGTGGCCTGGGATGTGGTGGGCGCCGCGGTGGAGCTGGGGTTCGACGTCCAGGCGGAGGCGCGGCTCGCCGAGCACGTGGCGAGGGCCAGCGGCCGTCCCGTCAGCGAAGGGCTGCGGGCTTTCTACAGGCCCTGCTATCTGGCCTTCCAGTTGGGCCACCACCTGCTGGCCGCCACCGCGCTGGCGGAGACAGCCCCCGAAGAAGCCAGCCGCTTGCGGCGCGCGGCGGAGCGCTATGCCGCCCTGCTGCGCGCCTGACGAGCGTCACTGCGCATACCGGCGCGTCATCCGCGCGCAGAAGTCCGCGAACTCCTCCACCTGCTGGGGCGGACTCGTGTGGTGGTCCTTGAGGCCCCGGGAGCCGGGGGTGAAGCAGTACGTCAGCGTCACGTCGAAGCCGTCGAGCGCGCGCATCTGCCGGTCGAACCACGCCTCGGCGCCGGGCCGGTGGCTGTCCGCCCAGCTCAGGCCCGTGCGCAGCTTGCGGACGCCCATCTTCCGCAGCCAGGCCACGGCGTCATCCAGCCGGTGGTCCTCGAAATGGAACCACTGGCAGATGCCCAACCGGGGCGTGTAGTCCGCGAAGTGGCGCATGGCCCGCTTGGGCGTGCCGTCCTCGCGCAGCAGCCCCATGTAGAAGTGCCGGTAGTACGACGAGCCCTCCGCCTCGCGGTGGCGTGTCGTCGCGGGCCAGGCCCTGGGCAGGTCGTAGAGGCTGTACCAGTGCACGCGGTCCACCTGGTCCAGCAGGAGCTCGGCGGTGCGACGCAGGCCGAACTCCTGCACCTCCTCCGCGCCGAAGGTGGACACCCCCACCTCCGTCACCCAGACAGGGTGACGAGACACGGCGCGAATCTCCGCCAGGCGTTCGGGCCATTCGTCGAGCTGCCAGTGGTTCCAGTCGAGCGGGAAGCCATGCACCGCGACGACGTCCACCTCATCCAAGGCGCCCTGCGCTTCCATGCGGCGCAGGAAGGACATGTCGATGGGCGCCATCCCCCCCAGCACGCGCGGCAGCCGGGGGTTCTCCGCGCGCACCGCGGCGCCCGCCAGCCGCACCATCCGGGAGAAGATGGCCCAGTCGGCATCCAGCCCGAAGTCCCAGTGCGACATGTTGTTGGGTTCATTCCACAGCTTCACCGCCTCAATCATTGGAGCACCTCCGGGCGCGTGCTGCGTCGGCACAGGTAGATTTCCCGGGCGGGCCGCTCGAGCAATTCGAAGCCGGCGGAGCGGAGCATGGCCTCCGTGCATGCCGCATTGGGCACCCACCAGTTGGTGGGGTCTCCGGCATAACGGCGTTCAATGAAGTGCAGCTTCGGGAAGTCCGGCCGGTCGAAGATGGCGTGCTCGGAGATGGGGTAGTCCGCCGCCACTGGCCCCACCTGGGTGCTGCCCCGCTCCAACGTCTGGAAGATGAGCAGGTCCCTCACGACGTGCTCATGGAGCAGGTCCAGCGCGAGCAAGGGATGGCGCAGGTGGTAGAGCACGCCCATGAAGAGCACGACATCGAACTTCTCGCCCAGCGCGCCCGCTTCGTACACGTCCAGCTGATGCAACTCCACGTCCACCCCCAGCACCTGGGTGGCGAAACGAGCCTGGGCCAGGTAGCGCGCGTCGCTGTCGATGCCCACCACGCGGGCCGCGCCCCGCCGCTTCATCTCGATGCTGTAGAAGCCCCCGTTGCAGCCGATGTCGAGCACGGACTTGCCCTTCAAATCCCTGGGGAAGGCTCGCTGGAAGGTCCGCCAGAACACGGCGGGGAAGTCTCCCAGGGGATGCCGGGGCGCCGTCTGCACGCCATGCAGGTCCAGGTTGTGGAACCAGTCACCCAGCGAATGCACCTGGTGTTGAAGCTGCTCGGCCGTCAACTCGGACGGGGTCATGGCGCCTCCGTCATGCAGGGGAATCCATGACGAGGGTGCGCAGCACGCAGGAACTTTCCAAGTAAGGCCGGGCGCAAGGCCCGTCGCCTGTCGAAGCCCCCGGAGACGCGGCACTACCTTTCAGGCATGTCCTTGTGGCGGGTCCTGTTCGGCAGGCCCATTCCGAACGAGCGAGCGGAAGAGGAGAGGATTGGTCCGCTGACAGGTATCCCCGTGCTCGGGCTGGACGCGCTGGCCTCCGCGGCCTACGGGCCCGAGGCTGCGCTCACCGCCATGCTCGTGCTGGGCAGCGCCGGGCCGCGGTACATCGGCCTGCTCACCGGAATCATCGTTGCGCTGCTGCTCGTGGTGCAGTTCTCCTACCGGCAGACCATCGCCGCGTATCCCGACGGCGGCGGCTCGTTCTCCGTGGCCCGCGCCAACCTGGGCGTGAAGCCCGCGCTGCTCGCGGCCTCCGCGCTGGCGTTGGATTACGTGCTCAACGTCGCGGTGGCCATTTCCGCCGGGGTGGGCGCGCTCGTCTCCGCCATCCCCAGCCTGTTCCCCCACACCCTGCTCCTGTGCCTGGCGCTGCTCGGCTTCATCATGGTGGTGAACCTGCGAGGCGTCCGTACCGCGGGCTCGGCCTTCCTGCTGCCCACCTACCTGTTCGTCGGCTGCCTGGGCATCACCCTGCTCATCGGCATCTGGAAGGTGCTCACGTCCGGTGGCAGCCCCGTGCCCGTCGTCGCCCCGCCCCGGCTCCCGGAGAGCACGGCCATGGCGAGCCTCTGGCTGTTGATGCATGCCTTCGCGAACGGCTGCACGGCGATGACGGGCATCGAGGCCGTCAGCAACGGCGTGCCCATCTTCCGCGAACCCCGCGTGCGCAACGCGCGCCGGACGTTGCTGGGCATCGTGAGCATCCTGGTGATGCTGCTCTGCGGCGTGGCGTGGATGAGCCACGCCTATGACATTGGCGCGACGGCGCCGGGCCAGGCCGGCTACCAGAGCGTGCTGTCCCAGGTCGTGGCCGCCGTCACCGGGCGCGGCGTCTTCTACTACGTGACGCTGGCGGCCATCGTCTGCGTGCTCTGCCTGTCCGCCAACACGAGCTTCGCGGACTTCCCCCGCCTGTGCCGCGCGCTGGCGCTCGACAGCAACCTGCCTCCGGCCTTCGCCCACGTGGGCCAGCGCCTCGTGTATTCCACGGGCATCATCACCCTGTCCCTGCTGGCCGCCGCGCTGCTGGTGGTGTTCAACGGCGTGACGGACCACCTCATCCCGCTGTTCGCGGTGGGGGCGCTGTCCGCCTTCACCCTGTCCCAGTTCGGCATGGTCATGCACTGGCGGCGCATGAGCGGACGCGGCACGCGGCGGTTCCAGTGGGTGAATGGCGTGGGCGCGGCCTGCACCGCCCTGGCGCTGGCCGTGGTGGCGACGGCCAAGTTCGAAGAGGGCGCCTGGATGACCGTCGTCTTCATTCCCCTGACCTACGTGCTGCTCCGAACCTCCCGGCGCCACGCCGAGCGCATCCACGCCGCCACCGAGACGCCCCACCCCATCCCCGTGCAGCCGCTCGCCGCGCCCGTGGTGGTGGTACCCCTCCGGCGCCTGGACCGGGTGGCGCAGAAGGGCCTGCGGCTGGCCCTGTCCATGTCCCCGGATGTGTATGCCGTGCAGGTCCGAGGACAACCGGACGCCCAGGAGCAGTTGGTGCAGCGCTGGGAGTGGCAGGTGGCCGCTCCCCTTCGGAAGGCCGGACGGCCGGTGCCACGACTGGACGTGCTCGTGCCGACCTACCGCCAGGTCGTGGACCCGCTGCTGGGCTACGTCCGGAAGCTCGCCGCAGAGCATCCGGGCCGGTTCATCGCGGTGCTGGTGCCAGAGCTCGTCGAGCGCCGCTGGCACCACTTCATCATCCCCAGTCACACCGCCACGCTGTTGAAGATGATGCTCCTGGTTCGCGGAGGGCCCCACATCGTCGTCATCAACACGCCCTGGTACCTGCGCGAGCCGTCGAGCCGGAAGAGACGCCTCAGACGAGGTTCTTCATGCGGACGACCAGATTCGGGGCGCTGCTCCCCAGCGTGCTCGCATCATCCGTGGGAATGACGTAGCCCCCTCCCCTCGGCCCTGGAATCCGACACGCGGCACGCGGTTGAATGGCGCTGGATGGCGAGCCGGAGCGCGAGGACCAGGCCCCCTGAGCAGAGGGTCTACAGCAGCTTCTGCCCCAGCACGTCGAACGCTTCCAGGTCGCTCGCGGCGGCGGGGCTGGCCCGGTAGTCCTCCGCCAGGAGGGTCCAGATCATGACGTCGCGCCACGAGCCGTCAGCGGCCAGGAGGCGCTGTCGCAAGGTGCCTTCGTGGGTGAAGCCCAGCTTGCGGGCCACCGCGACGCTCGGCACGTTGAGCGGGTCGCAGTGAATCTCCACCCGGCGCAGGCCATCCAGCTCGAACGCGACCCGGACGAGCGCCGCCGCCACTTCGGTCGCGAGCCCCTGACCGGTGTGCTGGGCGGAAATCCAATACCCAATCTCCCGGCCCCCCTCGCCCACACCACGAGGATGCAGCCCGCAGCCGCCCAGGACCTCCGTCCCACCCCTGTCGAACACGGCATAGGTGAAGTCCTGTCCCAGGTCGAAGGTTCCGCGAAAGCGCCGCAGGACGGCGGCCTGCTGCTCCACGCTGATGGGGTAGTGCCGCGCCCAGTCCAACCAGGGGCGCAGGTGGTCGAGGCTGGCGTCGATGGCGCGGAGCGCACGCGCGGCGTCAGCGGGTGACCAGCAGCGGAGCAGCGTTCGTGCTGTCTGGAGGGTGTACGCAGGCCCAAAGGGAGTCGGAGTCATGACGAACCAGTGGAAGTAGAAGTGACTTTGGCCCCTTCCATCCCACGGAGTCTACGACAGAGACCGAAGCAAGACAGACCCAGAGCCACGGACGACGCGACGGCCATGGCAATGGCTCATTCAATGCCTCGACGCACTCCGCCCCGTCTAACGCACCACGTGCATCTGGGAGGCACTCACCCCGTCGCCTCGCACCCGCACCTCCAGGGCCCCTGCCTGTTCCGCGCGGAAATAGAACACCGCTTCCTGCTGCGGTCCCTCCAGGGCCATGGCGCCGCTGCCATTCAGAGGCACCAGGGCCTGCGTACACGCCGCGTCCCGGAAGAAGGTCACCCCGCCAACGTTCCCTTGCGCCTCCACCACCAGCAGGGACGAAGCCAGGGCGGACAGATTGCCCATGGCGTCCTGGCTCTGCACCACCAACGCCTCGGAGCACGCGCCCGCCGCCACGTCTTGCGGGGGCGTCAGGAAGGCCACCTGCGCCGCCGCGTCCGCCACCACGTCCACGTCGAAGGTGGAGCCCGGCAGGGTCTCCCTGGCATAGCCCGCGCCGCTGATGCGGTTGCGGCTGATGACGTTGGCCCCGCCCAGGTCCGAGATGGCCGCCTGGTACGGCATGCCGTTCGCCACCACGTCGTGGCTCAACGTGTTCTCCACCACGAGCAACCGGGAGGATTGCGCCAGCGGCCCGCCGTCCGCCTCCGCTTGCGACAGGTCGATGCCAATGTCGTTCGCCTCCAGCGTGTTGCCCTGGATGAGGACGTCCTCGCACACCGGACCGCCGTAGTAGGCCCCACCCGCGACGAGGATTCCGGCCGCCACATAGCCGGTCCCCGTATAGATGTTGCCGGTGACGCGGTTGCCCAGCACCTGTCCCGTGGCACCGAAGCTCAACTGGATGCCATTCCGGGCGATGACGGCCGACGGACCGCCGCCCTCCACCACGTTGTCCTCCACGGCCACGTCCACCCGGCCCGAGGCCACGATGCCCCCCTTCTGGTAGCCCACGGCGTGGTTGCGCAGGACCTCCACCTGGACCACGCGGGACGCGTCCTGGGCGTTTCGTACCTCGATGGCCACGCCCTCCTGGCAGCCGCCCTCGCCCGCGCCCTGGTGCAGCGCGCGCACCTCGCTATCGGTGATGGAACCACTCGCCCCGGTGAAGCGGATGCCACTCAAGCCGGCCTCGCCCGCATCACATGGCAGGTCCGACAGGCCACGCGCCGCCACCGTCACGTCGTGGACGTGGGCCGTGTCTCCCCGGTTCCGGAGCACGGCGCCCTGGAAGTGGCCGCCCTCGGGGTCCACCGCGGTCACCACGTGCCCGGCGCCATCGAAGGTGACTCCGTCCGGGATGTACAGCGTACCCTCCGTCGTGCAGTCCGCCGTCAACGTCACGCGGCCGTTCTCCCACCGGGCGGAGCAGGGAGGAAACGCCCCACAGCGCCGGTCATCCCAACGAATCCGGAACACGTGCGCCGCGCTCATCCCCGAGACATTCGTGACGGTGAGCCGCACGGAGGGCTCCACTCCCGCTGGGACACAGGACAGCTCGGACCAGGGCACCTCGCTCCGCGTCCCGTCCTGGGTGGCGGTTCCCAGGAGGCCGGTGTTCGCGGACCACTGGAAGGTGAGCGCCTCGCCGCGCGGGTCCTCCGCCACCGCCTGGAGCAGGACGGGCTCCGCGCTCACGGCCTCCGTCCGCGACTGGGCCGTGGAGACGATGATGGGCGGCAGCCGCTGCACCACGCACACGGCGACCGAGCCCACGTGCTCACCGCCTCGGCCATCCCGCATCGTGACGTGGAACTGGCATGCGCCACAGGCCCCCGAGGGCGGCGTGGACGGCGTGAAGCGAGGCGACCGCGCGCTCGCGTCATCGAAGGTGCCTTCGCAACTGGCCGTCCATGCGTAGGTGAGCGTGTCTCCGTCTTCGTCCCAGCCTTCCGCCTGGAGTTGCAGGGAGTCGCCATACGGGACCTCGCTAGAAGGAAGGGAGCCCAGCTCCACCATCAACGGCCAGCGGTTGAAGGCGGCCACGCTGTCCGCTCCGAAGCCATGGTCCCGGGCCACTCGCACGGGGAAGTCCAGCGTGGCCCCCTGCCCCACTGCGTTCGTCACCTGGAGCGTCAAGGTCACGAAGCCGGACGCCTCTGGCGCCGTCCAGACGGGCGCCACGGCGCTGGCGTCGCTGAAGCTTCCAGCCGAGGCCCGCCAGGCATACGTGAGCGCCCCATCCGCGGACGCGGCCTCCGCCACCGCGCGCAGCGCCACCTGCCCTTCGGGCCGGACCTCCGCCAACGAGCCCACCACCGCGTCGATGAAAGGCGCTCCGGGCACGCCGGAACTGGGGGCTCGCGGGACCAGGACGACCAGCGCCGTCCGGTGCGCGCCTATCACCACGTTCGGGACGTCGATATGCGCCAGGACCTCACCGCCATCGCCTCGGACGGTCGCACTCACCTCAGCCGCTCGTCCGGAGGCAATCCGCCGCACCAGCCCCTGCCACAGGCCGTCGCCGCCGGAGAGCACCGCGCCCGCTTCTTCTCCTTCCACGGGCGTGAGCGCGGCACGGACCTCCGTGACGGGCCCGGGCGTCAGCGTGCGCGGCAGCACCACCATCACCCGCGCCGACGCGGAGGGCTCCAGTTGGAGGGGCTGCGGGTCCTCCAGGTGACACCCCGCGGTGACGAGCAGCAACAACACGCCCGCGAGGCGCCAGGGGTTCTGCGTGTCCAAGAACGTCATGACGGCATCCTCCGGCGGGAAAGGAATTCGAAACGTTACCGGGAGCCTCCCGGCGGCGCGAGGCCCCTGCCTCCCATGCAACGCGTCAGCCGACCTTCCGGGGAGCCCCCCTGCGGGGCACCCTCCCGTCAACTGCGCGACGTGGACACGGACGCCGCCGCGTCAAGCGTTGCCAGGGCCTGTCTCCCATGCTCGATCGGCCCGTCCGCAGGCCCCGCTTCCAACGCCACGCCCTGGCCCGGAGTGTGGTTCCCGGGGCGCCATCCTACCTTTGCCCCTCCCGCGTTCCGTCGCGCGCCAATCACATCCACCCCCTTCTGGACATCTCACCTGGACCCGAGCAGCGGCGACTGTCCACATCCAGCGCCATCACCATCCGTGGAGTCCATATGACGCTGCACGACTTCACACTATCGAGTCCCTCTCACTGAGCAGCCGCTCAGAGAGAGGAGCGTTCATGAGTCGAAATCGATGGAGATGTTTCGGAAGCCTTCTGGTTGGAACCCTGTCACTGCCAGTCGTGGGGTGCTCGGGCGAGGAACCCAGTCACGAAGAGCTCCACAGCAGCCCCAGTGAAGACCTCCACACGGCAGCGCTGAGCACGGAGTCCCCCCTAGAGGGCTTCCAGGACCTCACCTGCGGGTACATTCCCTGCCCTGTCTTCCAGAACGGAAACGTTCTGACGCTGGCGGGCAACTGCGCCACCTACTCCACCCTCCTCATTCCGGATGGCTACGTCCTGGATGGGGCAGGGCACTTCATCATCGCGCTGGACCCCCCTGGAGACCATTTCAAGGGCGCCATCGCGCGCAACTGCGGCGGCAGCGCGTTCTACATGAACCTCAGGCTCATGTTGAATGGGCTCTCGAACGTCTGCGACACGGGGGAGGACGCGCTCGTCGGCATCCGGTTCGACAATGCGACGGGCTCCGTCATCAACACCCAGATTTTCAACATCCGCCAGGGAGACGGAACCGGAGGCTGCCAGGAGGGCACTGGCATCATGATTCGCAACCAGGCCCCGTTGAGCCCGACGCAACACGTCGGTGTCCAGAACAACCTCCTGCTGGGATACCAGAAGGCCGGCGTCGTGGCGGTTGGCAATGTCTTTGTGGACATCACCAACAACCGGCTGGTGGGCGCCGGTCCCATCGGCAACGTCGCCCAGTCCGGAATCCAGGTCGGGCTCGGGGCCACCGGACACATCGTCAACAACCTCATCTCCGGGCACTCCTACACCGGAGAGGGCGTCGCCAGCGGCATCCTCGTCTACGGAGGGCCGATGTATGGGGGCCCGTTTTCCACGGACGTCCTCATCCATGACAACCAACTTTTCAACAACGACATCGGCGTCTACCTGTCCCAGGGCAATGCAGATCAAAGCCCTCCGGCGGTGCTGACGAACATCCAGGTCGTGGACAACGATATCCACTTCGACGAGGTGACGAATGGCTACGTCTACCAGGCCGGAATCTCCGACCTGGGAACGGGCAATGTCATTCACTCCAACGTCATCACCGGCGCGGGGTATGATCCAGCCACCATCCCCGGCTCCACCTTCGCCGTGGATGTGCTCGCGGGTCCGGTAGCAAGCCTCGCCTTCCTCAATCCGCCTCGGCAGGTCCCCGTGGGCCTCTGCTCCGGCCCGATCATCGTCCAGACCCAGGACGTGAGCGGGAACCTGGCCGTTCCCACCACGACGGGCTTCAACATCACCTCAGCGGGTCCGGCCTCCCCCGGCATCCAGTTCTACGCCGACCCCGCCTGCGCGGGCCCCGCGGTGACGACGCTCGACCTGGGGAACCCCCAGGCCCAGGGCCGATTCTACTTCCGAGCCACCACGCCGGGCAGCGTCACCGTCTTCGTCTGGAATTCGAACTGGACACAAGGCCAGACGCAGCAGGTCTTCATCCCCCTGGACTCGGCGGCACCGCCCGCCGGCGCCCTCCGGCTGGAGCCGCAACACTGACGTGATGCCCGGGTGGCCAGATGGCGTGCCCACGCGCTGGCCACCCGGGCCGCTGGCAGCAATAGACATACAAATACAACTCACCATCAATACATCCCGGAACGAGGCGACCGCGCCTGGCCCTGTTCGAAAGCAGTGGCTGCGCTGGGCCAACTGAGGGAATGTCACCGCATCCCTGGTCCCGCGAGGCGCCTGTCCGGCGCCCGGATGCGAAGTCCGAGACACCCCCCAGATAAATAAATCCCCACTGTCGCATTGACAGTGATTGAGGCGACCTTGGGGAGGGCTTTGCCATGAAGGGCTCCTCCCCCAGGTTGCTCAAGGCCCGTCAATCTCAGTCAGGCAGCGAGACCGTGTAGCACGGCTCACCGCGAGTGAGCGTGGAATTCCGACGGGCCTCGACAGGAGAAGCGAATGAACCGGTTGGTCGTATGGTTGGTTTCATGGATGGCCATGGTCCTGGCTTCTGGCGGCAGCGCGGCGTGGGCCACCCAGGCGGAAGCAAGGCCTCCCGCGGCAGTGGTTGACGGGAACGAAGGCGAGCCCCCCGAGCTGGTCCCCGTCACGACGAGTTGGATCTACCGCGATGCCATGGAAGCACCGTGGCAGGACTACTCCTGGGCCCCCCACTCGCTCACCAACACCTCCCCTGTCGCGGCGGGGCGCTACTCCATCTCCGTGACGATGCGCGCCTGGGAGGCGCTGTATTTCAATACATCGCCAATCACCTCGAACGCGGGCATGACGCTCACCCTGCGCGTGCATGGCGGGACGGGCGGCAACAACGCGGTGGTGCTGGCCCGGGCAGTGGTGAATGGCGCCTTCACGCCTGGCACCGAGCTGGGGCCGTACTGCACCGGAGGCCGCATCCGCGCCAACACCTGGGTGACGTGCACCGTTCCCATCTCCCTCCTGGCGCCGCAAGGGGCTCGGCTGACGGGCCTGGCGCTCCAGGAAGGCCGGGGACTGAGCCTGCCCACGCTCTACTTCGACGAGCTGGGCGTGCGTGGCATGGCCGCGCCGCCTCCGCCCGTGGAGGTGGCCATCACCCCCACCTCCGCCACGGTTCCAGCCGGGGGGACGCAGGCCTTCACGGCCACGGTGACGGGCAGCGCCAACACGGCGGTGACGTGGTCCGTACAGGAAGGCGCGGCGGGAGGCACCATCACCCAGGCGGGCCTGTACACCGCTCCGGCCATCGCGGGCACCTACCACGTGGTCGCGACGAGCCAGGCCGACCCCACGAAGTCGGCGGTGGCCACCGTCACCGTCCCGAACACGCCCCCGCCGAGCGGCACGTGGGTGTCGGGCTACTACACCGGCTGGAACGCCGACATGTACCCGCCGGAGAAGGTGGACTTCTCCGCGCTCACGCACATCCTCGTCGGCCGCGTCACTCCCAATCCGGATGGGACGGTGAACACCCAGTTCGACAACTCGAATGGCCCGGCCATCGCGCGGACGCTGTCCACGCGGGCGCACGCGGCCGGACGCAAGGCCATCATCATGGTGGGCGGCGCGGGTGAGCACGACGGCTGGGTGGGTGCGGCGTCCAACGCGAACCGCGCCCTGTTCGTCCAGAACCTGCTCAACGCGATGGATACCTTTGGCTATGACGGCCTGGATATCGACTGGGAGCCGGTGGAACAGGCGGACAAGCCGGCGTTGCTCGCGCTGATACAGGCGCTGCGCGCGGCCCGGCCGCAGATGCTGCTCACCATGCCCATCGGCTGGGTCAACAGCAACTTCCCCGAGGATGCGGACCCGTGGTTCACCAACCTGGTCCCCTACCTGGACCAGATGAACGTGATGACCTACGAGATGACGGGCCCCTGGGGTGGCTGGCTGTCCTGGTACACCTCCGCGCTCACGGGCGAGGCGGGCAACCACCCCACCTCCGTATCCTCCAGCCTCAGCGCCTGGGCCAACGCGGGCATCCCCAAGAGCAAGCTGGGCATGGGCATCCCGTTCTATGGCATGGCGTGGCGGAACATCACGGGCCCGTATCAGCCGTACACGGACTGGTCCGACTACGTGGGCAGCGACAATTCCTTCACATACAGCAAGATTCTCCAGCTGTCGGCGACGGGCGTCTACCACTGGGACGAGGCGGCGAAGGCCAGCTACGTCACCTTCGACGTCCCCGTGGAGGACGGCACGGTGCGGTGGATTTCGTATGACTCACCGCAAACCATTGCCGCCAAGGGCGCCTTCGCCCATGACAACGGATACGGTGGCACCATCATCTGGACCATCAACCAGGGATGCACCGACCCACAGACTGGCGCCAATCCGCTGCTCGACGCGGTGAAGAACGCCTTCCTGCCATGACCCGGAGAGGGCAAGGGACCGCGCTGTGCACGCAGCGCGACCCATGACTCCGCAAGAAATGCCCTCCCTGGGGTGTCAAAACGCCCCCCGTGTGAAGCAACGGCCACTGCCGACACGCGCGGGCATTGACGAGACACCATCACACCTGTTCCCGGGGGCGCGAGCGCCGTGCTCGTCTGCCCCCGGGACGGGGACACGAATCTTCCCACCGACACCCTTGGAACGGCACCCCGATTGCTCATGGCTGCCCACGATGGAGGCGTGACTGTCTACAGCGGGCATCGCGAGCACCAGGGCAGCACATGGGGGCAGAAAGAGCGCGGTGGCGGAATCGCTGAGGGGCTTGGGCAACGACATGAATGACGGCGTTCGCACGCGGGTGAGCGGCAAGAAGGCGCTCGACGTCGGCACCGCGAACCCGATGAATCTCCATCCGGACGGCGGCTGGGAGCTCCTCCAGCTGAAGAAGGACTGAGGCGGCCCTCCCCCGGCCGAGGCCCAGGCCCACAAAGCCTGGGCCTCGGCCGGGGTGCCAGGAATGGAGAATTCCTATCGGAGTGCAGTCAAAACTCCGTGTCAGCCCATGGGGGGTGGATTCGCAAACGTGGAGGACGGACTAAATAGGCCGCATGACCCTCTCCTCCCCGCTTTCCATTGCCGCCCTGAGTCTGTCTTTTCTTGCGCCGATGTCTGCCCTGGCATCCGGGAACACGGTCACCAGCCAGTATGTGGACGTCTCCTCCTACCTGACATCGGAGGCGGACATCGAGGCGTGGTACCAACTCCGGGCCTCGCTGAAGCAGAACTTCGATGACATCTGCGGCGACACGTTCTGCGAGGGCGAATACAGCAACATCGAGTCACTGCGCTTCCGCTGCTCCGTGAATGCCCTGACGGGTCGGCTGGGCCAGTGCGTCTGGGTCTTCGCCGCCAGCAACGAGGAAGTCGACCCGGCGACGGGCGCGGTGACGGTGGATGCGCGGACCTGGGCCTGTCAGGCGCCTGTCGCCCCGCGCACCACGATTCAGGAGTTCCTGACGGCGCTCGCGGGCACGTCTCCGCTCTACGCCACGCTGCCGCGCACCCAGACCACCCTCTACGAAGGTCTGGGCAACTGCCTCTGAGTCACGAAGCCTCGACGAAGCCCGTGCAGCAGCACGGGCTTCCGCCGTGCCTTACGCTTCCGCGAAGTTCTCGATGAGCGCGTCGATGACCCTGACGATGTGCGCCGAGAAGTCCCGGAAGTGCTCGGCGTCCTCCGTTCCCAGGCGCGGGGAAAGGTCGAAGGCCTCGTCGTGGTAGTAGCCGACGACGCCCAGCTCGCCTTCCGGCGTGACGTCGCGCGGGTTGAAGCACCAGAAGTTGTCCACCGCGTCGTCATCCGCGCGCTGGAAGAACAGGGCCTGGTTGATGGCCCCCTCCACCTCCGGGTCGTCACCGTTGACCGCGTCCGACGGGTCCGGCGCCGCCGCGCGCAGGAAGCCCGGCTCCTCCATGCCGATGAGCTCCCGCCCACCATGCAGCACCTTGAAGGTGCCGTAGGTGCTGATGAAGTGCACGTAGCTGGGAGGCAGCTTCAGCTTGAACTTCTTCTCCAGCTGCGCCACCTCGTCGGCAGTCACGGGCGTGGAGAACTCGATGCTCATGTCCTCGATCTCCTCCGCCAGGGACTTGAGCCGCTTCACTGCTTCCGCCACCGCATTCTCATTCGACGTATTGGCCATGATGCGCGCACGCTAGCGAATCCGTGTGCCCCGCCAAGCCCCTTCAGCGAAGCAGGGCTCGCCCGCGAAGAAGGTGCTTCGCGATTTCTTCGTAGGACCAGTCGCCGTCGGCGTCCACCACGTCCGCGCTCAGCTGCTTCGCCAGCGCCTCACGAATGTCACTGGGGTGTCCATTGAAGTGGTGGTCCGCCTGCACGTCATCCACCGCGTCGAAGCGGTCAGCCGCCACGACGATTCTCGCCTTCAGAGAATCCGCGTAGGTCGAGTAGTCGTTGTAGTAGGTCCACGCCACCTGCTGCACGGTGATGGGGCCCAGCGACACCAGTTCGCCGTGAAAGAGCAGGTTCTTCGCGGAGAGCGCGCCGCCCGTGAAGAGCAGCGCGTAGTCGAAGCCCTCGTGGATGATGCTGCCCTCCACCACCAGGTCACCCGCGACGAGCAGCCGGGACTGGTCCTCCAGGACCAGGTTCCCCTTCACCACGACGCGTGACGCTTCCAGGACGCGGTCATCACCCTCGGAGAGCTTCAAGTCTCTGGACACCACCTCCGTGGCGCCGGAGTTCGTCAGCTTCGCCTTGAGCGCGGCCCGCCGCGCCGCCGTGCCGCAGGGCGTGTGGAGCGAGCCTTTCTTGAGCAAGTCATTGAGCAGGGCCATGGACGCGCATCAAGGCACGGTGGACCTGGACGCTCAATGCTCCAGACAGGGTTGGCGGCCCGGGCGCTCGCAGGGGATGCAGCTCCGTGACCAGGAATGTATGAAGGGCGGAGGCCCAGGTGTGGCCTCCGCCCTCCCACGACTTACTTCAGCGCGGGGGACACGACCTTCAGCTGCGGCGCCACCACCTTCTGGTCGCCCACGACGATGAAGGTCATCGCCTCACGCGTCAGCATCTTCGCGGCCAGCTGCTGCACCTGCTCCGGCGTGACGGCCATCACCGACTGCACGTAGTTCTGCGAGTACGAATCCGGCAGGCCGTGCAGGTCCACGAAGCGGAGCTGGTAGATGATGCCGTTGCGCGACGCGTTCTGGAGCAGGAAGGAGCCCGCCAGGTAGCTCTGGACAGCGCGCAGCTCGTCCGCGGGCGGCGGCGTCTTTCGCAGGGTGGCCACCTCCTTGAGGATCTCCTTCAACGACTCGCCGGTGACCGCCGTCGTCACGTCCGCGTTCTGCACCCAGTAGGCGTCCTCCAGGTGCGTGGACACCTCGCTGTAGGGCGAATACGTGTAGCCCTTCGCCTCGCGGATGTTCGCGGTGATGCGCGAGCTGAAGTAGCCCCCGAGCAGCGTGTTCATCACCGTCTGCTTGACGTAGTCCGGGCTGGAGGGCGGCAGGCCCTTCACCGCCACGCGCACCGTGGACTGCACCGAGCCGGGGCGGTCGATGAACTGGACCGCCTTCGCCACCTTCTGCTTGGGCACGTTCTTGAGCCGCGCCGCGCCGGCCTTCCAGCCGGTGAACGCGTCCCGGATGGCCTTCTCCACCGGCGCCGGCTCGAACCGGCCGACGACGTACAGCCGCGCCCGGGCCGCGCCGATGTTGGCGTCGTAGTGCGCGCGGACGGCCTCCGGCGTGTAGCCTTTGAGCTGGGCCTCCGGCGGGAAGTAGCGGCCATACGGGTGGTCACCGTAGAGCGACTGGAGCAGCCGCTCGTCGGCGAGCGTGCCCGGCCGGCTCTTGTAGATGGCCATCTCCCGCACGAGGTCGCCCTTGACGCGCTCGACCTCCGCCGGCGGGAAGGCCGGGTTCTGGATGACGTCCGCGATGAGGGCCACGGCGTCCGGCGCCGACTCGGAGAGTACCTCCAGACCGACATAGGTCTGGTCCATCGTCGTGCCGATGTTGAGCGAACCACCGAGCTGCGCGGCCGCCTGGGCAATCTGCTCCGCGGAACGGGTCGTGGTGCCCTCCGACAGCAGCTTGCCGGTCAGGTCCGCCAGCCACGTCTCCGTGGCCTTCTCGTGGATGTTGCCGGTGTCGATGGCCAACTGGATGGCGACCTTCGGCATGTCGCCATAGGGCAGCAGCGAGACTTCCAGCCCGTTGTCGAGCTTGAACTGCGTGCGGACGGGGACCTTGAAGGGCTTGGGCGCGGCGGCGGCCGGAGGCGCTTCCCTGGTGGACGCTGGGGCGGGAGCGGCCGCGAAGGCAGGCGCGGACAGCATCCCGAGCACCATCAGCGCGGGCGCGACAAGGCGGGTGCGAATTGAGTGCGTGGTCATGGGTGCGTGTCCTCAGGGGGCCTGCGTCTGGGTGGCGGTCGCCGCGGCGGGCGTCACCGTCAGCACGGTGCGGTTCTCACGGCGCAGATACTCCTTCGCCGTCTTCTGGATGAGCTCCGGCGTCACCTTCATCAGCTCCGACTCCAGCCGGTTGATGCGCGCCGGGTCGTCGAAGAAGAGCGCGAAGGACGCCAGCAGGTCCGCGCGGCCGAAGCCGAAGAGGCCCTCCAGCTGGCCATACAGCCGCGAGCGCGCCTTCACCCGCGCCCGCTCCAGCGTCGCCGCGTCGATGGGCTGATTCTGCAACTGCGCCACCACGCCGTCGAACTCCGCGAGGATGGTTTCCGTGGTCGTGTCCGCGTCATGGAACAGGTACGCGGTCCACTGCATGGGGCCGTTGTAGTTCCAGTGGTTGCCCAACTGGTTCACCCCGCCGGAGACCTCGCCCGTCAGGCCCTTCTTCTGCACGAGCTGCTGATAGAGCGCGCTGTCGTTGCCTCGCAGGAGGACCTCGTCGACCAGCGCCATGGCGAAGTACTCGGGCGTCCCCACGTCGGGCATGTGGTAGCCCACCGCGAGCGCCGGACGCTGCGCCAGCTTGTCCTGCTTGTCGTGGCGCTTCTCCTTCGTCTGGCGAGGCTCGGAGATGTCCGGCTTCGACGGCTGCGCCACGGTGGGCAGCGGCCCGAAGTACTTTTGAATCCAGCCCTTCACCTGGTCCGGTTCGAAGTCACCGACGATGACCAGCGCCGCGTTGCTGGGCGCGTAGTACGTCTTGAAGAAGGCGCGCACGTCCTCCAGCGAGGCGGCCTCCAGGTCCTTCAAGTCGCCGTAGAAGTTATGGGCGTTGTACCAGTTGGTGTTCGCCACCTGCGGCATGTCCAGCCACGGGAAGCCGCCATAAGGCTGGTTGAGGACGTTGACCTTCACCTCGTTCGTCACCACGCCCTGCTGGTTCTTCAGGTTCTCCTCCGTCACGTCGAGCCCGCGCATGCGGTCGGCCTCGGCCCAGAGGATGGGCTCCAGCGCGTTGGAGGGGATGACTTCAAAGTAGTTGGTGAAGTCGAAGCGGGTGGAGCCGTTGAGCACGCCGCCGTTCTTCTGGATGAGGCGGATGAACTCCATCTTCCCGAGGTTCGTCGAGCCCTGGAACATCATGTGCTCGAACAGGTGCGCGAACCCGGTGCGGTCCTTCGGCTCGATGCGGAAGCCGATGTTGTAATACACGGCGACGACAGCCTTGGGCGCCGAGCTGTCGCGCGAGAGGACCACCTTCAAGCCGTTGTCGAGCTTGTAGTAGTCCACGGGGACCTGAAGCTTCGGCTGTTCCGCGGGAGCTTCCACCTTCGCCGTTTCGACGGCGGGCGGTGTCTCCGGCTTCTGGGCTTCCTGCGTGGTCGCGCAGCCGGTGAACGCGGCCAGTGCTACCGCTCCGAATACTTTCCTCATCGGACCTCCCCTGGATGACCTGGCATCTCGTCGAATGACGGAGCCACTACGGCGCTGTGCGCCTTCCGATTGCCAAAGATTCAGTGTCCCGGCAACCCGAACGCACCACAAGGGAAGGTCTGTTGTCCTACGTCACGAGGAAGGGCGTGGAGCAGTAGGAGCAAACCACCTTGTCCCCTGGCTGGACGGCCTCCGCGCTCACGGGGGCATCACACGAAGGACAACGCCGGGCGACATTCTTCCCCCGCTCCAAAGCTTCGCGGTGGAGGTAAACGCGCGAGTCGGCGAGGTAGACGAGGTCCACCTCGTGACGGGCGATGAGCGTGGTGAGTATCGCCGCGACCTCCTCCTCCGGGAACCGGAGCTGCGAGGCCACGTCACTGACGCGGATGCGCGTCTGCGCTCGGATGAAGCCCAGCAACTGCTCGCGGCGGCGCGCGGCCCGGAAGGGAGACAGCCCCTTCTTCCACGCGAAGCGGCCCACGGCGACGAACACCGCCGCTACCAGCAGGATGCCCACGCCATCCGAGGTCGTCCTCCCCTCGTCCGGAGAGACGCTTTGCACAGCGCCCACCATCACGCCCAGCGCGCCGACGAAGACGAGGTTCGCCCCCCACAGGGCCACCAGGGCCCCCAGCCCCATCTTGAGCCAGTCCCAGTACCTCCGCGGCGCGGGTGCTCGAACGGCATGCGGACGGGGGACGGCTGTCACGGAGGGCGGCGGGGCATCACGAAGATGTGGGGCGTTCATGGGTTCTCGCGGAACGAGCCGGCGCATTCTAGGGGGCGCCCCCGGCGCGTCACCTCCGGGAAAAACAGTCAGCACCGCAGCTCCCGCCCGCCGGGGCCGGCTCAGTTCCATGTTCTCAAAGAAAAACCTGCATAACGAGAGGGATTCCGCATGGCCAGACAGGGTGTGCCCCTCGTGTGCGGGCTGGAATCTGCCTACGCTCCAGGTTTCCACCAGGAGGTGGCGCGATTCTCCCTTCGACCTCCCAGACCTCCCCCGCCGGCTGGCACGACACGCTCGTGCGACACCTGGAACCGCTCCTCGGCGGGTTCACCGCGAAGATGGCCATCCAGACCGCCGCCCTTCGGACCCTCAAGCGGCCCCCCGAGCAGCTCAAGCGAGAAGACCTCCCGCAGTTGCTCGAAGGCCTCAAACCCATGCTGAACACCTTCATCGGCGCCCTGCACGCGAAGGTCATCCTGGCGGAGATTTCCGCCTCCTTGGAGAAGCTGCGATGAGCACTCAGTCGACGGGCCGCGCGGCCGGAAGCATCGTGCCCTGGTTCGGCGCGGTGCTCGTGCTCCAGTTGGCGCACGCCTTCGCGGCGGCCTCCGCGCTGGACGCGCCGCGTTCGCTCTCGCTCGTGCATGACGTCGCCGGTTGGGGCAGCGGCGTGCTGGCCGTACTCGGGACGCTGGCGGCGGCCCGTTCGTTCGCCCAGGGCGACTACCTGCGCAAGGTGTGGGGCGGCCTGGCCGCGGGCGCGCTCCTGTCGCTGGTCAGCACCGCGCTGCGCAGCTACTGGCTCCACGCGGTGCCGGACGTGCCCTTCACCCAGTCACCGCTGCTGCCCGTCCGCATGCTCGTCGTCGTGCTCGCGAACATCAGCACGACGTACGCGCTCATCCTGCTGGCGATGACGTACCGGCAGTCCGGACTCCAGCCGCCGTCCAGCGTCCGCTCCAACGCGCTGTGGGTGGGAACGGCCGTGGCCGCGCTGGCCGTGGGCGTGCCCGTGCTGGCCACCGAGGTCCGCCACCTGGGCACGGACGCCATCAGCACCATGTCCGCCGTCATCAGCCTGGCGTCGACGCTGGCCGACATGACGACCATCCTGCTGGTGGCCCCCATCCTGGGCGTCGCGTACATGCTTCGCGGCGGACGGCTGGCCTGGGTGTGGTGGGCCATGGGCATCTCCGGCGCCATGTGGCTCTTCTACGACGCCCGCGCGTGGCTGGGGCCCCTGCTGCCCGGAGACGCGGCGCAGAACGCGGAGCTGCTCCGTACGCTGCGCACGTCGGGCCTGGTGCTCCTGGGACTCGCGGGCTGGCTGCAGCGCACCGCCCTGGCGCCGCAGCAGGTCCCCGCGGCCGAATCCTCCGCCCAGACGCACGCCGGGGTGTCCTGAGCCGTCCCGCGCGCGGCTACGCCTCCTCCAGCGCGGCCGCCGGCTCCGTCAGCACCGTGAGAATGGGCTTCGCGTCCTCGAGCGAGGGCGCGAAGAGGGAGGGTTGGCCAGGGTCGTCGAACACCGTCCGGAAGTCCTCCGGTGTCAGCGCGCGCACCAGCCGCGCGGCGAACGTCTCGCGCAGGAGCCGCACGTAGTACTCCACGTCGTAGTCGCGCGGGTCCTCCTCGCGTGACAGGGGCCGCGCCGTGCCCGGGTCATCCGCCTCCGGAATGGGGAGCAGGCCCGCCCGGCCTCCCACGGCACGGTAGACGCGGACCTGCTCACCCAAAGGCCATTCCTTCCGGCCGCTGGCCAGCATGGCCTCGTAGGGGAGCTCGCGCCGGCGGGGCCGGAGGGCGAGGTACTGGGCGCCCGTCTTCGTCAGGCGGACGTGCGCGCAGACCTCCGGCGTGGGCAGCTCCCGGCGGCGCAGGGCCATCACCGTCGCGACGTACACCTCACGCACGCCCGGGATGTCTCCCGCCAGGAGACAGCGCAGCGCGCGGCGCAGAAAGGCCTCGCCGAAGGGCTCCGCGCGGCTGGAGCGGAAGGCCACGCCCCGAAGCACCAGCGGTCCGTCATACGGCTGGAGCGCGTAGTTCTTCGGTTCGTGCGACAGCATGGCGGCGTAGCGCCCGTCGAACTCCAATTGCACCCGGGGCGGGAGCAGCGCGGCGACCTCCGAGACGACCCGGCGCTCGTCGGCCTCCCGCCAGTCCTCCGGGACGGCGAAGTACACGCCGTCCGTGTCCGCCTCCAGCAGCGTGACGCCCCGGCGAGCCAACTCCCGGCAGAGGAGGCCCAGCACCTCGCGGCCCTGGCGCGTCACCTCGTTGGCCGCGTGCACGTCCGAGAAGCGCGTGAGCCCCACCGCGCCCAGATAGCCGTAGGCGGAGTTGACGACGATTTTCATCGCCGCCGACAGCGCCTCGTTCGTGAAGCGCTCCTGCGAGCCAGGCGCCGCGGCACGCGCCCTGCCCTTCGCCGCCAGCCGCTGGTCCACCAGGCGGTCCACCAACGCCAGCAGCACGCCCAGCCTGTCCCGCTTGGGGCCAATCCGGTACTGGCGCATCAGGGAGGGATAGAGGCTGGCGACGTCCGCCTTCACGATGCGCCGGGCCACGCCCGTGGCGAACAGGTGGAGCGCCGCGCCACTGTGGGACGTGCCGTCCCCCTCCTGGTGCGCGGGCAGCGCCGCGCCCTCCCGGAGATAGGCCCGGACGAGCAGCGGGTCCAACACGCCGGTGGCCGGCCCCGCGTCCGCCAGCCGCTCGTAGCGGCGGGGCGCCATGCGCGCGAGCGCGAAGGCCGCGCCCCCGAGCATCCTCGCGAGGCCGCCCGCCTCCGTCACGTCATCACGCGCATAGCGCCGCACGCGCGCCGGGTCCGTGCGGAAGACGTCATACACGCGGGCACCGGGGATGTGCTCGCGCTCGGGCCCCGCCAGGCCCAGGTGCTTCGCGACGGCCTTGAGGCCATGGCCCGGCAAATCCCTCGTGGAGAAGTCATGCCGCAGCACCGCGTCCAGCGTGTCGATGAACTCACGGCCGGGCACGGTGTAGCGCGCGCGGCGCATCGCATCCGGAGGCGCTCCGGGCACGGGGCGTCCCAGCGCGGCCCCCCTGGCCGACGGACGGTGCCGCAAGCCCGGTGCCCCCGCGCGGCCCAGCGCCAAGGACACCCCCAGGTGTCTGGCTCGCCGCGCGAGGAACGGCAGGTCGAAGCCGTGCAGGTTGTGGTTCTCGATGACGTCGGGGTCCCAGGCGCGCACGCGCTCCGCCAGGTGGTAGAGCAGGTCCGCCTCCGCCGAGTCGTCATCCCCCTGGGCTTCGAGTGTCTCCGTCGTGCCGTCCGGGCCTCGCAGCGCCACCAGGAAGACGCGGTGGTGCGCCGGGTCCAACCCGGTGGTCTCCAGGTCGAACTGCATGCGGCGCAGCGCATCGAAGGGGAGGTCGCGGAAATACGTGCGGCCCGACAGCGTGAGGTACTGCTCCTCCGGAGGCAGCGCGAGCACCGTGTTCGCGCCCAGCTCCTTCAGGTGACTCACCGGCTGGCCCAGGCGGCGTGACGCGCCTTCCAGCACCGCGCTGGTGAGCGCGCGGCTGTCATCTCCGCGGACCAGGTAGCGCAACGCCCCGGGCCCTTCGAGCTCCTGCCACGTCACCCGGTAGCGCGCGGGGCCATCCGACTCCGGACGCAGCCGAGGCCCCAGGTGCGCCAGGTCCTCCAGGGACGCGAGCAGCAGCCACGGACGGAAGCGCACGTCTTCGCGAAGCAGCTCCCCCGTCTTCGGGACGCGGCGCCAGACGAAGGCGCGGCCGTCGGGCTCCGCCCACACGGAGACGATGCCCAGCGTGGGGTCCCAGCCCCAGAGCCACTCGTCCTCCATGGAGTCCCTCCGGGCGGAAGTGCCGTGAACGCGCGCGATGCAAGCCGCTCGCGGCGTGGGATGCAAGGCACGTTGCTCCAGGGACATCACGTCAGCTTGAGGGAGGGGTGTGACAGTGGTATGTCAGGTTTCCTCTCCATGCAGCGCACCGAGCGTCTCTTCGCCCTCGCCGAATACCTCCGGGGCCGCCGTACCGGTGTCACGGCGGAAGTGCTCGCCGAGCGGTTCGGCGTCACGGTGCGAACCATCTACCGGGACCTGGATTCGCTGCGCGCCTCGTCGATGCCGGTGTCCGCCGAGCGCGGCCGTGGCGGTGGCTACGCGTTGGATCGCAGCTACAGCCTGCCGCCGGTGAACTTCACCGCGCGCGAGGCGGCGCTCGTCGTCGCGCTGGGGCGCTTCGCCATCGACATGCGGCTGATGCCCTTCGCGGGCACGCTGGAGTCGGCGCTGGACAAGGTGCGCGCGGCGCTCTCCACCTCCGCCCAGCGCGAGCTGCTCACCCGGCTGAGGGAGCTGGCGTTCATCGGCGTGCCCTCACTGCCGAGCAAGAAGCCCGTCCGGGAAGCATTGGAGCGGGCGTGGTTCGAGCAGCAGCCGTTGCGCATCACCTACGTCGACAGCAACTTCCTGGAGACGGTCCGCGACATACGGGTGATGTCCGTCATCATGAACCGGCATGAGACACGCGTCGACGGGGAGGACCTCACCACCGGGGAGCGCCGCCACTTCCGCCTGGACCACATCACCCGCGCCGAGGTGCTGCGCGCCGCCGGACCGTGAAGGCCGCCCAGGAGCGCTGGCTGCGTTGACGTGAGGGGAAGTGGCTACTGCGTCCTTCCGGGGGCGGAGGCGCCGTCCCGGAAGGTTGCCCTGGGCACCACGGACTGCGTGGCAAGCCCAGGCGGCACGATACTGGGCTCAAATCTCCAGCGGCGGCTGGGGACCGGGGATGATGTCCGCGATATCGGGGTCGACCTCACCCGGCTGACGCGGCCCGCGCTCGGACTTGACCTTCTTGCGCTCCTCGCGCTTCGCGTTCTTCTCCTGCTGGTGCTGCTTGCGCGCCTGCTCTTTCTGGCGCTTCGTGGATCTGCCTTGCATTGAGCCTCCCTCGCTGAAAACAAAAGCCCGGCCTCGCAGTGAGGAGACCGGGCTGATGGTGCTGAGCCTGAGCTCTCAGCCGACGACGCGGACGTTCTCGGCCTGGAGGCCCTTGGGGCCCTTCCGGGTCTCGAACTCCACCTTCTGGCCTTCGGCCAGGGTACGGAAGCCATCCGTCTGGATGGCGGTGTGGTGGCAGAACACGTCGGCCCCACCGTCGTCCTGGGCGATAAAGCCAAAGCCCTTCGCGTCGTTGAACCATTTCACGGTGCCAGTTGCCATGTTTCTTCTTCTTTCTGCGTGCGGCGCGAGACCGCAGCCCGTCCCATAGAGCGAGACAGGCAGCCTCTAGCCTGTCGAGGGGCCAATGTCGAATGTGGAAGGCCCCGAATCTCCACCGGCTGTTCGCCGCGTGAAGGAAACGTGGCGTAGAACCGAAGAATTCCAGCCCCTTGACTCGTGGCACCACGCCCCGAAAATCGTCTGGCGCCCCTTCATCGCCGGACGTTCCTTCAATGTGGGGGCGCCCGCGGCCCCTGGGGAGCGCCCTGGAGGGCACATTCCTGGACACCACTGGCCTCCCGCCCTCCCGGAACGAGGAGCAGGCAGGCGCTGGCTTCCTGGCCTGGCCCCCCTAGGCGCCGGGGGGCGTGCGCGGAAGTTCCGTGCCAAACACCACCTGGAGCAGGTCCATGAGCCCGGGCCAGGCCTCGGCGGCCAGCCACAGGCCCTCGGACTGATGCTCGGCGGTCATGGCCAGGGAGGCCGAGTCGAACAGCCGGGCGGGCAGCACGCCCTCTTCGGGCAACGGCCCTTCCACCTGTAACACCTGACCGTCCCAACGAATGCCGGGAGGCAGCAGCCGCTCCGCCAACACCCGCATCGCGGCCCGGCCCGCCCCCGCGCGAAGCACGCCCATCATCAGCGACGAAGCCGTGCGGGACTCCTCCAGCTCCACCACGCCCGGCGTCTTCAACCACAGCCGGTAGCGCCCGGAGGCCAGCTCCACGCGCTCCAGCGCCGTCTCCACGCGCAGCTTCCAGCCGTGCACGGAGAAGCGGATGTCATAGACGTTCTCCCGCGAGGACCACTCCCGCAGCTCGAAGTTCTTCAGCCGGGCCAGCAGCTGGCTCACCACGGTCTCCACGCGCGCATGCGACAGGCGCACCCGCCTGCGGCTCACGTCCACCGCCATGTCGTTGGAGAGCGCATTCGGCAATCGCTTCGCCCACTCCCTCGCCCCTTCCAGCATCTTCGCCGCCAGCGACTGACCCGACATCCGTGTCCTCCCGTGACGCCGCCTCCCTGGGCCTGGGGGCCTCGTACCGGCAGCCCAGCGTCGTGCGCGCAGCATGCACCGGATTCAGAGCCAGCGCGCGTCCTGCTCGCAGGGCAGGCGGGCTCGCGTCGCCTGGCTGGCCCCGCGCCGTCCCCAGGGACGTGGACATCACCTGGCCGCCTGCCCTCCCCGGGCACCCGACAGCAGGGGCGGGAAGACGAGCGTCGGCGTGCCACAGCCCTCGGCGGTGGGGAAGAAGGTCAGGTCCGTCCCCACGCCGCGCAGCGCGCGGAAGGTCTCCAACACGGGGAGCTCCAGTTCCACCGGAGCGATGCGGCGCACACGACGGCCGTCGCGTACCTCCCAGCCGCCCGCCACCAACGTGACGGTGCCGGGACGTGGCATGGTGGTGAAGGTCTCCACGCGCGCGACGAGTTCCGTGTAGTGCGCGGGGAGCACGGCGGTCGCACCGGGCACGAGGAAGGGATTCACGGCTTCGGGCGTGGGTGGTGACATGCTGGTGCGGAAGCCGCGCCCGTTGAGCGGCGCGCCGAGCCGCGATGCGGTGTCGGAGGCGTGAAGGAAGCCTCGCAGCACGCCCCCTTCGACCAGCGACAGCGTGTCTGTAGAGAGTCCTTCGTCATCCATGGATACGCGCCGCGTGCCCGTGGGGAGGTTCGGGTCGTCCACCACGCTCAGGACCGAGGGGAACACCTTGCGCCCCACGGCCCGGGCCAGCGCGGGCGTGGCCGCGGCCACGTCGCCCCGTAGCAACCAGATGAGCCCCGCCGCGAGAGGCGCGGCCACCGCCGGCCGCAGCACCAGGGGGAGGTCGCGGTCCAGCGACTCCGCGGGGCCAGTGAGGGCCTCTACAGCCTCCGCGAGTCGATGGCGCAGCGGAGTGATGACCGTGTCGTCCGCCGACGTTTCGGGAAACGCCACCGCATCCACCACGGCGCCGCGCGGCGTCTCACAGCGCACGAACAGTTCCTCGCGCCATTCCGTGCGAGCACGGCGCGCGCCACATGCGCGCACCAGGGCGCGCCACGTGGACACCTGGGTGAGCAGCGCCGCCTGCACGACGCTGCCAGGGGGCACGGCGGTCTCGATGAAGTGTTTCATCCGGCGCGCCGCGCGCTCCGGATGGAGCGGAGGAGGACTCGGGACACTCGGGGAATCGCTCTGAGCTGGCAGCGCTGGCAGTGGACTCGCACGTCCTGAAGTGGCGTGTCGCGCGGTGCGCTCCAGGAGCAGCGGCAGCGCGCCTGCCTCCCCCACTGGCGCGGTCAGCAGGCCCTGCCGCGCGTCCCAGCTCACGCGCGCCATGGCATCCAGGGTCTCCCCCTGGTTGACGATGGAGCGCCCCGTCCCGGCGTCGTATTCGAACGACAGCCTGCGATCCGCGGCGAGGAACAGCTCGGCCTGCGAAGGTGCGTGGTGCCGCGTGAAGCCCTCCAGCGCTTCGCCAGCGGACGTCAGCCATTCGCGAGGCTGAAGGCCCGCGCATGCCGCCACCCCACTGTCCTCCTCGGAACCGGAACCGCCCCGCATCCACTGCCTCCGCCGACACACGCTGGGACTGCGCGCGAGGATACCGGTCTCCGTCCTCGCGTGGGGACGCTCCGCGTCGTCACGCGGAATCCGTATCGGTGGTTCAACCGTCCGTCTGTGCGTGCACGCAATCCAGGCGCGTGCATGGGTCCGCCTCGCCGTCTGGCGTATGCTCCTGAACCTGTGCCCGCCATTTCACGGTGGGCGTCACCGCCGCCACGGCCAGCCCGCGTGGTGCCCGGCCGGAGGACACTCGCTTGGATTGGTTCGTGGAGCGGCGCGAAGTCACCGAGGTCCTCCACCAGCGTTCCGGGCTCCGCGTCATCCCCCCCGTGCTCGACCAGGGCTGGTCCATGGGACAGCCCACCCCGGACAGCATGACCTGGCAATGGGCCCAGGTGGCCGGCGCCCGATGGAAGCACGGCCACATGCCGGAGGCGCTGGCACACCAGGCCCGCCCCCTGCTCGACGCCGAGCCCCGGCTCGCGAGCGACACGGAGGCCATGGTGTCGCTCGTCCGCCAACTGGAGGCGACAGCGCGGGCCGCGGGCGCCCAGCACCTGGACGTGCTGCTGCGCGAAGTGGAGCGGCGCACGCTGTCCGCCAGCGACACGCACCAGAGAGAAGACCACCAGCGCCATGCCCTGCTCGAAGTGAAGGCCTTCCACGACACCGGCGCGGGCATGGCTGAGCTGTGGCGCTGCGCCGCCTGGCCGGACATCACCGGGGCACGCACCGCGCTGCCCTCGTTGGAAGCGCTCGTGGAGCGCATGGCGCGGGAGCTGCGGGACACGACCCCCATGGTGCCCTGCCCCCGCGACGTGCTGCCCATCGTCTTTCCACCGGGCGCCGCCTCCGGCTGCTTCTTCCACGAGGTGTGCGGACATCCCCTGGAGGGAGACGTCGTCGCGCGCGGCGGCTCATACCTGGCGCGGCGGCTGGGGCAGCAGGTGGCCGGTGCGCACCTCAGCGTCTCGGACGACCCGACGGATGGCCACGGCGCGCTCGGCTTCGCCTGGGACGATGAAGGCCACGCCGCGCTCCCGGTGACACTCATCCGCGAGGGCCGGGTGGACGCGCCCCTGCTGGATGCTCGCAGCGCCGCCGCGCTGGGCCGCGTGCCCAACGGACACGGGCGGCGCGTCAGCTACCGGCACCCGCCCCTGCCTCGCATGGCCCACACGCGCGTGGACGCGCACCAGGGCCACCTGGAGGCGCTGATGGCGGACATTCCGCACGGGCTGCTGGTGCAGCACCTCACGCCCCGGCAGATGGACCTGCTGTCGGGCGACTTCAGCTTCTACATCGTGGAGGCGCGGGAGATTCGAAACGGACGGCCTGGGCGCCGCGTGGGCCCCGGCATCCTCCGGGGCAACGGGCTGGAGGCGCTGGCCGCCATCGACGCGGTGGGCGAGGACACGAAGAACCTCTTCGCCACGCGCGGCTGCCGGAAGCTGGACCATGGCCCGCTTCCGGTGTCCTTCGGGCAGCCCACGGTGCGCTTCCGCGGGCTCGCGGTGGAGCCCTCGCGGTGAGCGCCGTGGGCGCCTGGGTGCGTCACCCCTCCGGGTAGCAGAGGAAGCCGAAGTCCGGCGGCGGCGCGGGCTCCTCGTAGGGGTTCTCCTCCACGGGCGGCGAGGCCTCCATTGCGAACAGGCGCGTGAAGGACACGCCCGGCGGCAGGCCCTCGACGAAGAAGGGAGGCACCTCCCAGGGCCGGCCCTCCTCCTCGTCCTCCAGGGTGTCCACGAAGCTCACCGTCAGCGCGCTCGGGGCGCCCGGCTGCACCACCAGGGCGTAGTAGCCCAGACTGCTCATGCCGGCGGGGATGGCGTAGTAGCCCATCTCCGTCTGGCCCGGGAACGAGCCCGGCGGCGCCCAGTCAATGGCGTACAGCGTGCCCGCCGTCGTCTCCGCCGCGATGTCACCGCTGGGGAACAGGAACGCGTCCAGCACCGGGCTGGGCGAGTAGACCCACAGCAGCGCCACCGAGCGGCCCGACGAGGCATCCGCCAGGCTGGCTGGGGAGACGGACGTCCCCGTCTCCTCGGAAATCACCTGCGCCAGCGCGCCGAGCGCACCCGCCTCGCCCACGATGGCCGGCGACTGGATGAGGCACTGCGTCCCGGTGGCCGCGATGGGCCGCAGGCTGGTGGTGGCGTAGTACGGCACCGCGGGGATGGGCGCGTGGCCCTCCTCCTCCGGGAACATGTCGGCGGCCCCCACGGAGAGCCCGGGCGCGGGCTCGGCGCGGATGAGGTACGGCACCGTCGGGTCGGAGGGAATGCCCTCCGTCTGGAAGTTGCCCCAGGGCGGCATCGCGGGGCCGCTGGTGTCGACCACCTCGCCGGTGGGCCCCACCATGCTGACCTGCGCGCCCCACACGGACGCGCGCATCACCGTGGGCATGCCATACAGCAGCGCCGGCAGCGGCGGCCCGGCATCCGGGTCCTCCGGGTCGGGCGGCCACATGACGAAGGTATAGAACATCGCCTCCGGATCGAAGATGACGCCGGAGACGGGCACCCGCCGTTCGGGCAGGTCGGTGTAGGGCGCCTCGGCGTCCAGCTTGGGCGGAGGCGGTGCGCTGCTATCAGCGCACGCGCTCAGCACGGCGGCGGACAGGGTCGAGGCAATGAGAGAGCGAACCTTCATGGCGTTCCTCTGAGGGCTCAGCGAGGCGGGAGGATGTGCTCGGCCGGCGGCGTGGTGACGTGGCACGATTCGGCGCAGTTGCCGTAGCCGTTGGGCGTGTTCTGCATGGGCTCGAAGCGCAGGTCGAAGTACTCCGTGCCGTGCGACGCCACGTGGCAGCCATTGCAGCTCATCAGGCTGGGCCACAGCGTGCTCTCCCGCGTCAGGTGACACATGGTGCAGTCACCCTTGTTCTGGTTGTACTTGCGCGAGCTGTTGTGGATGCGGTGGATGATGTCCGGCAGGTAGCCGTAGCCCTCCTCGATGTGGCACGTCTTGCATGCCTCCACGTGGTCCACGGACATGCCGTGGTGCACGTTGGAGAGCGAGTTCACCCCGTTGTGGCACACCTGGCAGTTGCCCACGCGGCCCGGGTACGTGGTGGGCTGGGCCTGGCCCACCTGGAAGAAGAAGGGGTCCAGCCGGTTGAGGCGCTCGCCCATGAAGGTGCGGTGCCCCTTGAGGATGATGGCGTAGGTGCCCGCCTTCGCGTTCGGCGGCAGCGTCACCGAGTAGTGCGTGGGCGGCTGGGCATCACCGCCGCCCGCGAGCAGGTTGGAGCCGGGCGGCAGGTAGAAGTGCGGCTCGCTGAACAGCGGGAAGGAGAAGTACGGCAGCGTGTAGGAACCGCGCGACACCTGCAGGTCCTGCAGCGGGCCCACCACCTTGAAGCCGGACTCCGAGGAGCTGGCCTCGCGGTAGGTCAGCAGCATCTCCTCGTTGAAGTACGCGAGGCCGTTGGAGGACTCGCCCATGTACTCGTTGTAGCTGGGCATCCGGTTGCGCGGATGCAGGCCGTTGCCGTCCCCGTCGCGCAGCGACACCATGAAGTCCACCGAGTCACCGGGCATGAAGTAGCTGCCGTTGGCCGGGCGGTTGACGCGCACCGCCTGCGTCAGGCCGAAGCCACAAGGCACCTGTTCGTCGGTGGCCAGCCCGCTTTCATCCAGCCGGTAGCAGGTGGCCGGACGCTCCGCCTCGGGGGTGAAGACGATGGGGAAGAGGAAGGGCTTGAGGGGCAGCTGGCTCCAGGTGACGCGGATGAGTCCCTCGCCGGAGAGCTGCGGCATGGTCAGCGTCTTGAACGGGTTGGTGGCGCCAGCGAAGGACGCCTTCACCATCGTCTTGTAGGTGGGCTCGGTGCCGTCCGGCAGCAGGCTCACCTCCGGGTCTCCCGGGAAGCGAGGCCGCGCCAGGTCCGTCACCAGCCAGCTGGCGCGCGTGCGGCCCGTGGTGGCGCTCTCACCCATGAAGTCACGGCGGCTGTAGTTGATGGAGGTGCGCACGGCGCCGTCCGCGTCGAGCACCTCGATGAGGAAGGTGTCGTCCAGCGAGCGCATCCACGCGGCGTTCTCGTAGTACGTCTCGCGCTGGAAGGTGGAGTCGAAGTCGTTCGTCCACTCGTCCCGGCCCACCGTCACGCCCGACCAGTCCAGGTCCTTGAAGCGCGACTCCTTGCGCATCCAGAAGGACGGGGCGTGCTGGTTCTTGAAGTCGGTGTGGACGTCGGTGACGGCGTCCACCGCGGTGAACTCGCGGATGAAGTAGCTGACGCCCGGCGTCACCTCGAACCGCGCCGAGGGCGGCACCTGCTGGCCCATCCTGTTCATGGCCTCGCAGGTCGCCGGATAGTCCGGCAGGTCCAGCGAGCCGGCCGACACCGGCTCACCGGTGGGCAGGATGGCGCAGCCATTGAAGTACAGCAGGGACAGGGAGATGGCGCCGGAGGCCGAGCTCGAATACGGGTCGAACGCCCTCGCGCCGCGGCCACGGGTCCCTTCGGCGTCGCCGATGTTGAAGACGTCGCAGCCGGCGGAGCACGCCAGCACGGACAGGAGCAGTCGCTTGAAAAGAGATTTCATGGGGGCACGCGTCACGCGCGACCCTGGGGGAAGGGCGCGCAACGATGGGCTTTCAGGGGACGCGCTGGGAGTCTACCGGACGCTCCCAGGTGGCGCCAGAATGGGTCATTTGCCAGACGCGGACGGCGCGGCGGGAGCCACGGCGGGCACTGTGCGCAGGTAACGGTAGAGGGCCTTGAGGTCCGCCTCCGCCAGTCCGGCGAAGAAGCCCCAGGGCATGGTGAGCTTGTTCACCTGGCCCTCCCGCGCGGGCGCGGGTGCCAGGTCCTTGAAGGCGGTGAAGCGGGCGACGAAGGCCGCTTCGTCCACGGCGCCCAGTCCGCGTGTATGCGGCGTGAGATTGGATACGACTTCCGGGCCGTGCGGCGTGGGCAGCGGGCGGCCTCCCGCGAAGGGCGTGCCCGCCTCGTCCATGCCCGCGTGACACGCGGCGCACTGCGCCATGGTGGCCAGGTAGCGACCACGAGAGATGTCATCCGCGGCGGGCTCCGGCACGGCCGTCTTCATGGGCGCGGCCATGTCCTTGTACTGCGCGTACACCTCGTCCGGGATGACCGAGCGGGCCGAAGCGCGCGGGGTGGCCGGGGCCTGACGCAGCCAGGCAATCACGGCATGGGCGTCCGCGTCCGACAGCTCGCGGTAGAGGAGGAACGGCATGAGCGGGAAGAGCGTCTTCCCATCGCGCCCGGTGCCATCGCGCAGCGCGCGCATCAGCTCCTCATCCGTCCAGCGGCCGATGCCGTGCTCGGGATCGGAGGTGATGTTGGGCGCGCAGACGCGACCGGGCAGCTCCCAGGCCGCGTCGTCCCAGCAGGCGCCGGAGAGCGCGGGCCCGGAGGCGGGGCCTCCATACCGAGCCCAGTCGCGCGGCGTGTGGCAGGAGCCACAGGCGAGCACGTTCTCCACGAGGTACCGGCCCCGCTCCAGCTTCGCCGCGTCCGCGGACGCGGTGACGGGCGGGGCGGCGGGAGCACGAGGTGCCGGCGCGGATGCGGCCGGAGCCTTCGCGGGTGGCGGCGGCGATTCGTTGCGCTGACAGGCGCTCAGCGCCAGCAGCAGGAACAGAAGATGGGAGCGCATGGGGGTGTGGGTCCTCATTCCGGGGCGGGTCCGTCCACGGGCTTGCCCAGCCGCAGGGCGATGACACCCCGGCGGTATTCGATGGGCAGGCGGTCCGCGGGCATGTGGACCTCACTGGCGAAGTCCAGGGGCTGGGCCCGGGGACGCACGCCTTCCAGCGTGCGCCGGTCCTGCTCCAGGATGGCCAGCTCACTCTTCACGAACATGTCCGGGAAGTGGTTGCGCAACCGGGGGTGGTACGAGGCGAAGTAGAAGCACCGCATCTTCTCCTCGGAGAGCGGAGAGGCGATGGCGTAGACGGTGTGGACGTAGAAGAGCGTGGGCTTGAAGGCCAGCTTCGCGGCGAAGGGCAGCGTCACGTCGTAGGTGAGCGTGGTGCGATCCACCCGGGGCGGCATGCCATCCGTCGCCGGAGCCAGCGCCGGATAGACGATGCGCGCGCCGACGCCGGTGGCGCGCCGCTCCACCTCATAGGGAGGCACTTCCGGCTGCTCCGGGTTGCCGAAGGTGCCTTCGTGCACGAAGGACAGGTGCGCCACGTCCAGGACGACCTCAATCATCCGGCCCGCGGCGACGTCCCAATCCAGCACCGGCAATGTCACGGTGGCCAGGGTACCGTCCTCCAACTCCGGCCACTCCGGCAGCGGCGCGGCGGGCTCCGGGGACAGGCAGACCCAGACGAGGCCGTACCGCTCCGTGGCGTGGAAGGCGGAGACGCGTGCCCGGGCGGGAATGGGCGCGGCGGGCTGTGATGGCACCCGCACACAGCGTCCGTCCGTGCCATAGGTCCAGCCATGGAAGCCGCAGCGCAGCCCCTCCGGGGTGACGACGCCCAGGCTGAGGTCGGCGCCCCGGTGTGCACATCGCCGGTGCGTCACGGCCACGCCCGAGCCCGTCCGCCACAGCACCAGCTCCGTCCCCAGCAGATGCACGGGGAGTGGAACGGCCGTCAGCTCGCTGGAGAAGGCGACCGGGTGCCAGTACGGAGCGAAGGCGTCAACGTAGGAACGCACGACCCTCAAGCCAGCGCGAGCGGAGCAATCTTGCTCTCGATCTCCTCGAGCAGGAAGTCGATCTCCTCGATCTCATCCAGCTTCTCGGGCGCGGCGGAGACCTCGTTGTGCGCCGCCTCGGAAGTGGCGGGCTCGGAGTGGGCGGGCGCTGCGGACAGGGTCTCTTCCGGAGCCATGAGGCCTCCTGAGTCGGGGGGTGGGGGCGCGATTGTGTCCGGCTGTCTGGGGGGCCTGTCAATCCGGAGTCCCCTTTCTTAAGAAATTTTCGACACATGTATCGCTGATTGAGACTCGTATACGCTCAGGGGGCCCCCGTGATGATGCCCCCCTTGCCCGTTCGAGCCCTGGCCGCGGCCATCCTGCTCTGGAGTCTTGACGCGTCCGCCGAGCCCTGGAACGGCACGGAACCGGGCACGACGACGCTCCAACAGGTCCTGCTCTCCTTTGGCCCGCCCACCCGGCAGGTCCATGAGGACGGCGCGGTGGTGCTGACGTACCAGCGCAAGGCCGCGCCGGGAGGCACCCGGAGCACGCGCTTCCACTTCGACGCCCGGCAGGGCGTGCTGCGCCGCGTCGAGGTGGTGCCCACGAAGCCGCCGACGCTGACGGGGCTCGTCGCGCTGTACGGCCCCGCGTGTGGCGCGGCGAAAACCTCTGAGGGAGGCCCGGACTGTCACGAGGAGGAAGCCGCGCCCGCGCGCCAGCGCTGGTGGCACTACCGCGCGCGCGGGCTGAGCGTGCTCCTCGACAAGCAGCGGCGCGTGAAGTCGATGCGCTACAGCGAGCCCCTGGCCTCCGCGAGCCCAACCCCGGCACGAGGCGCCATGGCTTCGGCCGGGAGTGAAGGCGCCACCGTGCCGGCCGCGGCGGCGGCGCTCGATGTCCCGAAGGTGGCGCCCGCCACGGGGACGCTGCCGCCTGACACGGACTCCGCCTCCGGGCTCGCCACCGCCGCCGTGGACCCGGGCGGGGCCGGTGCGCCCGACGGTTTCGAGGACCTGCTGGACGCTCCCGCTCCAACTCCCGCACCTCGGCCGGCCGGTCCATCGGGCGCCATCGTGGAGGGCTGGCAGGGCCCGGAAGGCGAGGCCGCGGACCCCTGGCATGAGACGGCGCAGGAGCGTCAGCAGGACGTGCTCGCGGTGGGCGGCATCTACTTCCAGCGCGCGGAGCTGACGGGGCTGCGCTCCCAGGGGAAGACGACGTACCAGCCCGTCCTGCCCGCGCTCGCGGACATCTACCTGGACGCGACGCCGTCGAAGCACGTGCGCGGCTTCATGATGGGCCGGCTGGCGTATGACCCGCTGTCCACGGAGGCGAACGGACCCGCCGCCGTGCTGGGCCAGATGTGGCTGAAGTTCGACGTCGCCCAGCGGCTGTTCGTCACCGCCGGGCGCCAGGAGATTCGCTGGGGCAGCTCGCAAATCTGGAACCCGACCGACTTCCTGCAGGCGCCCAACCCGGATCCGCTCAACATCTTCGACCTGCGCACGGGCGTCGACATGGTCCGCCTCACGGTGCCGTGGGAGGCCATGGCCGCCAACCTGTCGCTCCTGGGTACCGCCAACGTGGAGGACGTCAGCGAGGACCTCCGGCGGGTGCGCTACGGCGGTGGCGTGCGCGCGGAGATGGCGGTGGGCACGGGCGAAATCGCCGCGACGGCGGTGTTCGACCAATCGCGCCGGCCCCGGTACGGCCTGGACGCGACGATGGCGCTGGGCCTGCTGGACTTCAACGCCGAGGTGGCCTGGGTGGGCGACGGCAACACGCGGCTCTGGGCCCGCGATGGCGACAGCTTCGTGGAGCGCACGCTGGAGGGACGCAAGCTGCTGGTCAGCGCGGGCGTTTCGGCCACGTTCAACTTCGCCGAGCTCTACCGCGCCGTCATCCGGGTGGAGGGCTTCCACAACCCGCTGGGCTACGACGACCGCGCCTTCCTGCCCTGGCTGAGTTCGCAGGGAGACTTCCGGCCGCTCTTCCATGGCCGCTACTACGCCCTGGGGCAGGTCAACATCGGCCGGCGCGGCGTGTCCCAACTGTCGCTCATCTTCACCACCATCGCCAACGTGCAGGATGCGTCGTACCTGTCACGGCTGGCCTTCAACTCCTCGCCCTTCGACATCCGGGACATCTTCGTCCAGACCTTCGTCGAGGTGCCCTACGGCGAGCGTGGCAGCGAGTTCCGCTTCGAGAGCATCCCCGCGGACCCCACCGCTCCCGGTTCGGGGCTGGGCGTCTTCCGCGCGGGCGTGAGCCTCTACGTTCGCATCTAGCCCACCGGGCCTTCCGGAATCCGACTTCATGACCTCGCGATCCGACTCCGACTCCCTCGCCGCCGCGAAGCGCGAGCAATTGCGCAAGTTGCTGGAGCAGCGCAAGAACCCCAGCGCGGGGAGCGCCGCGCCCTCCTCGCCACAGCGGAACGTGGTGGGCCCCTCGCGCCGCCCGGCGGGGACGGCCGACGTGCTGTCGCCCGCGCAGGAGCGCATGTGGTTCCTGCACCAGCTCCGACCGGACACCGCGACCTACGTGGTGCCGTGGGCCGCGATGCTGGAGTCGCCCGTGGACGCGGGCGCGCTCGACGCGGCGCTGCGAGCCCTGCTGTCGCGCCATCCCCTGCTGCGAGCCCGCTTCCCCGCCGAGGGCGGCCGTCCCCAGGTGCGCTACCTGGACCTGCCCGAGCGCGTCCTCGACGTGGAGGATGCGACGAGCGCGAGCGAAGCCCAACTGTCGCGCAGGCTGCGCGAAGAAGCCTCCCGGCCGTTCGACCTGGAGCAGGGGCCGCTGTACCGCTTCCGGCTGCTGAACCTCTCCAGCCAGCGGCAGGTGCTGGTCCTGGTGTTCCACCACCTGGTCACCGACGGCGCGTCCATCAACGTGTTGATGCGCGAGCTGGGTGTGCTTCATGCCGCGCACGCCCGGGGTGAAGTCCCCGCGCTGACGGCGCTCCCGCTGGAGTACGCGGATGCCGCCGCCTGGCAGCACACGCCCGACGCCGCCGCGAATGAACCGGAGCTGATGGCCTTCTGGAAGCGGCAGCTCGAAGGCGCCGTGCAGGGGCTGGAGCTGCCCACCGACAAGCCTCGGCCCGTGCGGCGGTCGGACCGGGGGGCGCTGACGGAGCGCATCGCCCTCCCCTCCTCGCTCACGGGCGCGCTGCGCGCCTTCAGCCGGGAACGGCAGGTGTCGCCGTTCATGACGCTGTACGCGGCCTTCGCGGCGCTGCTGTACCGGTACTCGCGGCAGGACGACTTCTGCGTCGGCACGCCCGTCTCCGGGCGCACGCACCCGTCCCTGGAGGGGCTGGTCGGCCTGTTCGTCAACACGGTGGTGCTGCGCACGCGCGTCACCGCGGCGGATGCCTTCACCGCGCTGCTCGACCAGGTTCGCGCCACCACGCTGGATGCGCTGGGCCACCAGGCCCTTCCCTTCGAGCGGTTGGTGCAGGCCCTGGGCGTGGAGCGGAGCCTCAGCCACTCCCCGCTGTTCCAGGTGATGTTCGACCTGTACCGCGTGGAGCATTCCCTGGCGGGCGCCTTCCCGGAGGCCCGCGACCTCCCCATGGACACGGGCGCGTGCGAGTTCGACCTGCACGTCACGCTCTTCGAGAGCGCATCCGGCTTCGAGCTGTTCGCCCGCTACAGCACCGACCTCTTCGAGGCCGCCACGGTGCGGCGGATGCTGGGCCACTATCTCCAGCTCCTCACGCATGCGCTGCGCGCGCCGGACACGCGCGTGGATGCGCTGTCGCTGCTGCCTGATGCGGAGCGCGCCCGCGTGCTGGCGGATTCGAACCCGCCGCGCCGGCCCTTCCCGCTGGAAGCCGCCTTCCCCGAGCACTTCTCCGCCCAGGCCGCGCGCACGCCGAACCAGGTGGCCCTGGCGTCCTCCAGCGCTCGGTGGACCTATGCGGAGCTGGAAGCCCACACCAACCGCGCCGCGCGACAATTGGTGGCCCAGGGTGTCGGGATGGAGTCCGTGGTGGCCGTGCTCGGGCGCCGCAGCGAAGCCACCGTGCGCGCGCTGCTGTCGATTCACAAGGCGGGCGGCGCGTACCTCCCGCTGGACGCACAGCTCCCCG
This sequence comes from Myxococcus sp. AB036A, assembly GCF_006547355.1. Lineage (NCBI taxonomy): Bacteria > Pseudomonadati > Myxococcota > Myxococcia > Myxococcales > Myxococcaceae > Myxococcus > Myxococcus sp. AB036A. Next base: position 51,427 of record NZ_VHLC01000010.1, read on the forward strand.
CGGCTCGGCTGGCCCGACTCCTGGAGGAGAGCCGCGCGCCGTTCGTGCTTCCGCTCGGCACGGACGAGGCCTTGCTGTCGGAGGTGCTCGCGGGCGTGCCCGAAGCCCGGCGGCCTCGGGTGCTGTCGCTGGAGGGGCTCGAGTCACAGAGCGCGGAGCGGCTTCCGCCGCGTGCCACGCCGGACTCGCTGGCCTACGTCCTCTTCACCTCCGGCTCCACCGGAACGCCCAAGGGCGTCATGGTGGACCACCGCGGCATGCTCAACCACCTGCTGGGCATGCGCGAGGCGCTGGGCCTGGACGGGTATGACGTCGTGGCCCAGATTGCCGCGCTCAGCTTCGACATCTCCATCTGGCAGATGTTGGGCGCGCTGCCCGGTGGCGGCACCACGTACCTCATCGAAGACGACGTGATGAGGGATCCGCCCCGGCTCGCCGACGCGCTGGAGCAGGGCCGCGCCACCGTCATGGAGATGGTGCCCTCCGTCCTCCAGGCCATCCTGGAGGGCGCTCGTCCAGAGCAGGACTTCCCGGACATGCGCTGGGTGGTGCTCGGCGGCGAGCCCGTTCCGCCCGCGCTGTGCCGGACCTGGCTGGAGCGCTGCCCGGGCTGCCGGATGGCGGACGCCTACGGCCCGACGGAGAGCTCGGACGTCGCCAGCCTCCACTTCATCAACGAGGCCCCTGAAGGCAGCTTCACCCCCATTGGCACGCCCAAGGCCAACATGGAGGTGTACGTCCTGGACGACGCCCTCCAGCCTGTTCCGGTCGGCGTCGTGGGCGAGCTGTACCTGGGCGGCCTGGGCGTGGCCCGCGGCTACGTGGGACGCGCGGACCTCACCGCCGAGCGCTTCGTTCCGCATCCCTTCAGCGCCACGCCGGGCGCGCGCCTCTACCGCTCGGGAGACCTGGGGCGCTGGTTGCCGGACGGCGTGCTCCAGTTCGTCTCTCGCGCCGACCTCCAGGTGAAGGTTCGCGGCATGCGCATCGAGCTGGGCGAGGTCGAAGCCGCCCTCGCCTCGCTCCCTGGTGTGCGCTCCGCCGCTGTCACCGTCCAGCGGCGTGGGCCCTCCGACTCCTGGCTCGCCGCCTGGGTCGTCCCCGCTTCTCCCGACACCGACGTCCACTCCCTTCAGGCCGCCCTCGCTCGTCTCCTGCCGGCCTTCATGCTTCCCTCTCGCTGGGTCCTTCGCGCCCAGCTTCCGCTCACCTCCACCGGAAAGCTCGACCGCAAGGCCCTCGCCGCGATTCCTCTCGACGACGCCCCGGCCCTCTCCGAAGGTGGGCCTCCTCGCGGCCCCCTGGAGGAGCTGCTTGCTCAGCTCTTCTGCCAGGTCCTCGGGCTCGAGCGCATCGAGCGGGAGGCCAGCTTCTTCCACCTCGGTGGCCATTCGCTCTCCGCCACCCGGCTGGTGGCCCGCGTACGCCACGCCCTGGGCGTTCAGCTCCCCCTTTCATCCCTCTTCACCTCCCCTTCCGTCGCGGGCCTCGCGCTGGAAGTCGCTTCGCTTCAGCGCTCCTCGTCCTCGCTTCCGCCTCCGACGCCTTCTGACTCGGTGCCTTCGCTCTCCCAGGCCCAGGAGCGCCTCTGGTTCATCCATCAGCTCCAGCCGGGCTCGGGCGCCTACCACATCCCCCAGGCCGTCGAGCTTCGCGGCACGGTGAGCGCCGACGCGCTGGATGCGGCGGTGCGGTGGCTGCTGGAACGCCATCCCGTGCTTCGCACCACCGTGGTGTCACAGCAGGGACAGGCGCGCGTCGAGGTGTCCTCCATTCCCGCGCGTGTGATTCAAGTGGAAGCCCTGCGCGCGGCCCCCGAGGCACTGGAGCTTCGGCTTCAGCAGGAGTCGTGGCGGCCCTTCTCGCTGGAGCAGGGACCGCTGTACCGCTTTCTGCTGCTCGACGTAGGAGAGGACCGGCACGTGCTGCTGGCCGTGTTCCATCACCTGGTGGTGGACGGCCTCTCGCTGGACATCCTGCTGCGCGAGCTGGGTGAAGCATATGCCGCCTTCCAGCAGGGTCATGCGCCCACGCTGGCCCCGGTGGTGCTGCACTACGCGGACGTGGCCAGTTGGCAGCGCTCCGAGCCTGTCCATGCGCGCGACACGGCCCAGCTCGACTACTGGAAGCAGCGGCTCTCCGGTACGCCGGAACTGCTCCAGCTGCCCACCGACAAGCCGCGCCCCGCCGTCCTCACTCACCAGGGCGCCTCCACGGGGACCCAGGCACTGCCTGCCGCGCTGACGGACACCGTGCAGCGCGCTTGCCGTGAACACGAAGCCACGCCGTTCATGGTGCTGTACGCCGCGTTCGCCGCGCTGCTGTACCGCTACTCTCAACAGGACGACTTCTGCGTCGGCACGCCCGTCTCGGGCCGCACCCACCCTTCACTCGAAGGTGTCGTGGGTCTGCTCGCCAACACCGTGCCTCTGCGCACGCAGGTGGATGCGTCCACCTCCTTCGCTTCGCTCCTTGCCCAGGTCCGCGCCACCACGCTCGATGCGCTCTCGCATCAGGACGTGCCCTTCGAGCAACTGGTCCATGCGCTCGGCGTGGAGCGCAGCCTCAGTCATGCGCCCCTGTACCAGGTGATGTTCGACCTGCACCGGGTGCAGGGTTCGCTCGCGGATGCATTCGCGGGGCTGGATGCCCGCCCGGTTCCCGTCGACATTCGCGCCAGCCCGTTCGACCTCGCGTTGAGTGTCATCGAGCAGGCAGGGAGCTTCGAGCTCTTCCTCCGCTACAGCGGCGAGCTGTTCGAGCCGGAGACCGCTCGACGGATGATGGAGCACTATCAGCGTCTACTCACCCAGGCGCTGGCCGAACCGCATCTGCCGCTGTCGCGGCTGTCCTTGCTGTCGTCCGACGAGCAGGCGCTGGTGCTTCGCCACGCCCGTCCCGCGCCGCTGGCTTTCGACCTGGACACCTGCCTGCCTGAGCGCATCAGCGCCCATGCACGCAACACGCCCGAACGGCTGGCGCTTGCCTCCGCCGACGCGCAGTGGACCTACGCGCAACTGGAGGCTCTGAGTCTTCGCGCCGCGCGCACGCTGCGCGCCCAGGGCGTTGGGCATGAATCCGTGGTGGCTGTCCTCGGCCGCCGCTCCGAGGCCACCGTTCGCGCGCTGCTGTCGCTGCACAAGGCCGGTGCCGCCTACCTCCCGCTGGACGCGCAACTGCCCGCGGCGCGCCTCGCACGGCTGCTGCTGGAGAGCCGCGCGCCCTTCGTCCTTCCCCTGGGCCCTGTCGAGGCGCTGCTCACCGAGGTGCTCGCGGAGATACCGCCCGAGCATCGGCCGCGCGTGCTGACGCTCCAGAACCTGGACGCCGAGCCTGACGCGCCGCTGCCTTCCTTCACGACGCCGGACTCGCTGGCCTACGTCCTCTTCACCTCCGGCTCCACCGGCACGCCCAAGGGCGTCATGGTGGACCACCGCGGCATGCTCAACCACCTGCTGGGCATGCAGCACTCGCTGCAACTTGGCGCGTCCGACGTGCTCGCGCAGACGGCGCCGCTCTCCTTTGACATCTCCATCTGGCAGATGTTGGGAGCGCTGGCCGCCGGAGGGACGACCTACGTCGTGGATGACGACGTGGTGCGTGAGCCCGCCCGGCTCATCGCGGCCTTGCAACAAGCGGGGGCGACCACCGTGGAGCTGGTGCCCTCGCTGCTCCAGGCCCTGCTGGAGGAGCCTGGAGAGGCGCCGCTGCCCGCCCTTCGCCAGATGCTCACCATTGGCGAAGCCCTTCCGCCTTCGACCTGCCGTGCGTGGTTCGAGCGCCACCCCGGCCTGCCACTGGTCAACGCCTACGGTCCCGCCGAGTGCGCGGACACCGCCACCCTCTGGCGCATGCACGCACCGCCCGCGAGCGCCAGCACGCCCATCGGCACGCCCAAGGCCAACATGGAGGTGTACGTCCTGGACGACGCGCTCCAGCCGCTGCCTCCGGGTGTTCCGGGTGAGCTCTACATCGGCGGTACGGGCGTCGGTCGCGGCTACGTGGGACGCGCGGACCTCACCGCCGAGCGCTTCATCCCGCATCCCTTCAGCACCATGCCGGGCGCCCGCCTCTACCGGACGGGAGACCGGGGCCGCTGGAATGCCGACGGAACACTGGGCTTCCTGGGCCGCGTCGACTTCCAGGTGAAGGTGCGCGGCATGCGCATCGAGCTGGGCGAGGTCGAAGCCGCTCTCGCCTCGCTCCCTGGTGTGCGCTCCGCCGCCGTCACCGTCCAGCGGCGTGGGCCCTCCGACTCCTGGCTCGCCGCCTGGGTCGTCCCCGCTTCTCCCGACACCGACGTCCACTCTCTTCAGGCCGCCCTCGCTCGTCTCCTCCCGGCCTTCATGCTCCCCTCTCGCTGGGTCCTTCGGGCCCAGCTTCCGCTCACCTCCACCGGCAAGCTCGACCGCAAGGCCCTCGCCGCGATTCCTCTCGACGACGCCCCGGCCCTCTCCGAAGGTGGGCCTCCTCGCGGGCCCATGGAGGAGCTGCTTGCTCAGCTCTTCTGCCAGGTCCTCGGCCTCGAGCGCATCGAGCGGGAGGCCAGCTTCTTCCACCTCGGTGGCCATTCGCTCTCCGCCACCCGGCTGGTGGCCCGCGTCCGCCACGCCCTGGGCGTCCAGCTTCCCCTCTCCTCCCTCTTCACCTCCCCTTCTGTCGCGGGCCTCGCGCTGGAAGTCGCTTCGCTTCAGCGCGACGCCTCCTCGCTTCCTCCTCCGACGCCTTCTGACTCGGCGCCTTCGCTCTCCCAGGCTCAGGAGCGCCTCTGGTTCATCCATCAGCTCCAGCCGGACTCCGGAGCGCATGTCGTCGGACAGGCCGCGGAGTGGACGGGCTCGGTGGACGTGGCCGCGCTGGATGCGGCGGCGCGGTGGCTGCTGGAGCGCCATCCGGTGCTGCGCACCACCGTGTCCTCACGACAGGGTCAGCCGCAGGCGAGCGTGTCTCCGGTCCCCGCCAGCGTGCTCCAGGTGGAGCCCCTGGCGCCGGGTGCGGACGCCCAGGCCCGTCAGGCGCGGCGCCTGACGGAAGAAGGCAATCGGCCGTTCGATGTGGAGCACGGCCCGCTGTATCGATTCCTGCTGCTCGAAGCCGAGCAAGCGCGGCATGTGCTGGTCGTCGTGTTCCACCATCTGGTGAGCGACGCGCTGTCCGCGGGCCTGCTCATGCGCGAACTGGGCGAGGCGTATGCCGCCTTCCAGCAGGGCCATGCGCCCACGCTGGCCCCGGTGGCGCTGCACTACGCGGACGTGGCCAGTTGGCAGCGCTCCGAGCCTGTCCGCGCTCGCGACACGGCTCAGCTCGACTACTGGAAGCAGCGGCTCTCCGATGCGCCGGAGCTGCTTCAGCTTCCCACCGACAAGCCGCGTCCCGCCGTCCTCACGCACCGGGGCGACAACACCGGCTACCACCCGCTGCCGCCGTCTCTCTCCGAGAGCCTGCGAGCGTTGTGCCGGCAACAGCAGGTCACGCCGTTCATGGTGCTGTACGCCGCGTTCGCCGCGCTGCTGTACCGGTACTCCCAGCAGGACGAATTCTGCGTCGGCACGCCCGTCTCCGGCCGCACCCATCCTTCCCTCGAAGGCGTCGTGGGTCTGCTCGCCAACACCGTGCCTCTGCGCACGCAGGTGGATGCGTCCACCTCCTTCGCCTCGCTCCTTGCCCAGGTCCGCGCCACCACGCTGGACGCGCTCTCTCATCAGGACGTGCCCTTCGAGCAACTGGTGCGCGCCGTGGGCGTGGAGCGCAGCCCGGGGCACGCGCCGCTCGTGCAGGTGATGTTCGACCTGCACCGCACCGAGCTGTCCGCCGCCAGTGGCTTCCATGCCCTGGGTGCACGGCGCGTCCCCATCGAGACGTGGACGTGCGAGGTCGACCTCTTCCTCACCGCCATCGAGGTGGGCGAGGGCTTCGAGGTCTACTTCCAGTACAGCACCGACCTGTTCGAGCCCGGCACCGTGGAGCGGCTGCGCAACCACTACGTGCAGCTCCTGGCCCACGCGGTGGCCGCGCCTCGCACGTCCGTGGGTGAGTTGTCCCTGCTCTCCGCCACGGAACGCGAGCAGGTGCTCCAAGGCTTCAACGCCACCGAGCGTCCCTTCGACTCGGAGGGGACCATCGTGTCCCTCATCGAGGCCCAGGTGGCTCGCACGCCGGACGCGCCAGCAGTGGTGGCGCCGGAAGGTACGCTCACGTTCCGAGAGCTGTACACCCGGGCGTCGAGGCTCGCGGCACACCTGACCGCCGCGGGCGCGGGGCCCGAAGCCGTGGTGGGCCTGTGCCTGGAGCGCTCGCTGGACGCAGTGGTGTCCCTGGTCGCCATCTTCATCAGTGGCGCGGGCTGCCTCCCCCTGGAGGCGTCGCATCCACCGGCTCGCCGCGCGGCGCTGCTGCGCCAGGCCCGTGCACGGCTCGTTGTCAGCCGCCCGGGACTCTTCGCGGGCGTGGAGCCTGGGGTTCCCCTCGTGTCGCCCGACGTGCGTGGAGACGTGGTGGCCGTCCCCCGCCCCCCGCGCGCCGAGCACCTCGCCTATCTGCTCTACACGTCCGGCTCCACTGGCGAGCCCAAGGGCGTGGAGCTCACCCACCGCAACGTCGTCCACTGCTTCGCGGCGTTCGACATGTACTACGCCACACAGCCGGGAGACTGCTGGGCGTCGTCGGGAAGCCTGTCCTTCGACATCCATCTGGAGGAGCTGCTCTTCAGCATCACCCGTGGCGCGCGCACCGTGTTGCGCGAAGTGGGCCCCCTGGGGCTGGGCCGCGACATCCTCGGCCACGGCATCACCCATGTCGTCATCACGCCGTCCTCGCTGGCCACCGCGCTGGAGGAGCCCGGTGCGGCGGAGGCGTTCCGCTCGCTCAAGGTGCTCGTGACTGGCGGCGAGGTGCTGCCAGACCCATTGGTGCGGCAGCTCGCGCTCACCGACACGCGGCTGGTCAACACCTATGGCCCCACGGAGACGAGCATCAACGTCGCGGCGGAAATCACGCTGCCCGACCGTCCCGTGCGCCTGGGCCGTCCGCTGGACCGGTGCCGGCTGTACGTCCTGGATGCGAACGGCGCTCCGGTGCCGCCGGGAGTCCCCGGCGAGCTCTACATCGGCGGTACCTGCCTGGGCCGTGGCTACCGCGACCGGCCGGACCTCACCGCCGAGCGCTTCATCCCAGACGCCTTCTCCGGCAGGGAGGGTGGCCGCCTGTACCGCACGGGTGACCGGGTGCGGTGGAACGGTGATGGCTCGCTCGGCTTCCTGGGGCGCACCGACTTCCAGGTGAAGGTGCGCGGCGTCCGCGTGGAGCTGGAGGAAGTGGAGGCCGCCCTCCTGCGCCAGCCCGGTGTGAGGCAGGCATCGGTGGTGGTGCGCGGCACTCAGCGAGATGCACGCCTGGAGGCGTTCCTCGTTCTGGAAGGCACGGCTGCCGGCGTCGAGTCCCGGCTCCGCGAAGGACTGTCGCGCGCGCTGCCCGAGGCCCTGGTGCCCTCGCGCTTCACGGTGCTGACCGCCCTGCCGATGACGACCAGCGGCAAGGTGGACCGCAAGGCACTGGCGGCCCTGCCCATCCCGGACATCGAGCCGGAGGCCGCGCCCGAAGCGCGTCCCCGTGGCGCCGTCGAGGAGCTGCTCGCCCTGCTGTTCTGCCAGGTGCTGGGCCTGCCGCAGGTGCGGCGCGAGGACGACTTCTTCCACATCGGAGGTCACTCGCTGGCCGCCACGCGGCTGGTGGCGCGAGTGCGACAGGCGTTCGACGTGGAGTTCCCACTCCAGGCGTTCTTCACCGAGCCCACCGTCGCGGGCCTCGCGCGCGAGTTGGAGACGCGGCGTGACGGCGCGGCCCCGCTCCCCGCGCCCGTGCCGCGTCCAGCGAACGCCGCGTTGGCCCTGTCTCCCACGCAGGAGCGGCTGTGGTTCGTGCAGCAGCTCCATCCGGGCACCAGCGCCTATCACCTCGCGGAGGCGGTGGAGCTGGACGGTCCTCTGGACGCGGCGGCGATGGAAGACGCCTTGCGCTGGCTGGTGACGAGGCATCCGGTGCTGCGGCTCGCCGTTCCGGCGCGCGACGGCCTTCCGACGCCCGTGCTGTGCCCCGTGCCTCCGCGCGTCCTGGAGGTGGAAGAAGCGCCGTCCGCGGCGCAGTGGGCCCGGGACGCGGTTCACGCATCCTTCGACCTGGCGCGCGGCCCGCTCTATCGTTTCCGGCTGCTGCGCACGGCGCCGGAGCAGCACGTCCTGCTGCTCGCCTTCCATCACCTCGTGGTGGACGGGCTGTCGCTGGACGTCCTGGTGCGCGAGCTGGGCGAAGCCTACGCGGCGTTCCATCAACGCCGCACGCCCACGCTGCCGACGCCCCGGCTGGAGCATGCGGACATCGCCGCGTGGCTGCGCACCCCTCCTGCCCGGGAACGGGACGAGGCCCAGCTCACCTACTGGAAGCAGAAGCTCGAAGGCGTGCCCGGCCTGCTGCGGCTCACCCCGGACAAGCCTCGGCCCGCATCGCCACTGCTCACGGGCGCCATCACCCAGGGCCACGCCCTGCCTGCCGACACGGTGCGCGCGCTCCAGTCCTTCTGCCGCGAGCACCAGGCAACGCCGTACATGGTGCTGCTGTCCGCGTTCTCGGCGCTGCTCCACCGCTACTCCGGCCAGGAGGACTTCTGCGTCGGCACGCCTGTCTCCGGGCGCACGCATCCAGCGCTGGAGGGTGTGGTCGGGCTGATGCTCAACACCGTGGCGCTGCGCACGCCCGTGGCGCCGGATGCGTCCTTCACCTCGCTGGTGGCCGGCGTGCGCGCCACCACGCTGGAAGCGCTGGCGCACCAGGACGTCCCGCTGGACCGGGTCGTCCAGGCATTGGGCGTGGAGCGCTCCGCCGGGCACTCGCCGCTGTTCCAGGTGATGTTCGACCTGGTGCGCGCGGACCGCACGCTGGCGGACGCCTTCCCGAACCTGCGCGCCCGGCCGCTCCAGCCGGAGCTGCTCACCAGTCCGTTCGACCTGTCGCTGTGGGTCGCTGAATCCCCCACCGGCTACACCCTGGCGCTGCGCTACGGCACCGAGCTCTTCGAGCCCACCACCGCACAGCGACTCATGGGACATTACGTCCGGCTGCTCCAGCACGCGCTGGAAGCGCCGGACACCGCGGTGTCCGCGCTGGAGCTGCTGCCCTCGAGTGAGCGAGAGCACCTGCTCCGGACGTGGAACGACACTGGCGCGGACTTCCCGCGCGAGCACACCGTCCACGCGCTGTTCGAGGCCCAGGCCGCGCGCGCGCCGGATGCCCCCGCCGTCCTGCACGACGGGGACGTGATGACCTACGGCCAGTTGGATGCACGTGCCAACCAGCTCGCGCGGTACCTGCGACGGATGGGCGTCCGGAGCCAGACGCTGGTGGGCCTGTGCCTCCGCCGTTCCGTGGACATGGTCGTGGCGGTACTCGGCGTGCTGAAGGCGGGAGGCGCCTATGTCCCGATGGATGCGTCCCAGCCTCCCGCCCGGCTGAGCTTCCTGCTGGAGGATACCGGCGCGCCCGTGCTCGTCACCGAGGACGCGGTGGCGGACACGCTGCCCGTCTCGCAGGCGCTCGTGCTGTGCCTGGATTCCGAATGGGAGCACAGCGCCGGGAGTGAGTCGGACGCGCCGCTCGAATCCGTCTCTTCGGCGGAGGACCTCGCCTACCTCATCTACACCTCCGGCAGCACCGGGCGCCCCAAGGGCGTCATGGTGGAGCACCGGGGCGTGGTGAACTACCTGCACTGGGCCCGGAAGGCGTATGCCGTCGACGACGGCGTGGGCACCCCCGTTCATTCCTCACTGGCCTTCGACCTCACTGTCACCAGCCTGCTGCTGCCGCTCACCGCGGGCAGGCCCGTGACGCTCGTTCCGGAAGAGGACGGCGTGGAAGGCCTGGCCACCGCGCTCCGCACGAGCGCGGACTTCAGCCTGGTGAAGCTGACGCCTGCCCACTTGCAGATGCTGGCCGCACAGCTTCCGCCCGAGGCGCGCGCGGGCCATACCCGCGCCTTCGTCATCGGTGGCGAGGCGCTCACCTCCGCCACCGTGGAGCCCTGGCGGCAGCACGCACCGGGCACGCGGCTCATCAACGAGTACGGCCCCACGGAGACGGTGGTGGGCTGCTGCGTCCACACCGTGGAGGCAGACACGCCGGTGGAAGGCGCGGTGCCCATTGGCCGTCCCATCGCCAACACGCAACTCTATGTCCTGGACGCCACCCTCCGGCCGGTGCCGGCGGGTGTCCCTGGCGAGCTCTACATCGGAGGTGCAGGCGTCGCGCGTGGGTATTGGCGCAGGCCCGAGCTCAGCGCCGAGCGCTTCGTGCCGGACCCGTTCTCCTCCGCTCCAGGCGCGCGGATGTACCGCACCGGCGACCGCGTGCGTCTGCGGCCGTCGGACGTACTGGAGTACCTGGGCCGCGTGGACTTCCAGGTGAAGGTGCGTGGCCACCGCGTGGAGCCGGGCGAGGTGGAAGCCGCGCTCATCGAGCTGCCGGGTGTCGCTGCCGCGGTGGTGGTCCTCCGTGAGGACGGCACCACGGGCCCCCGGCTGGTGGGCTACGTCACCGGCCACGACGCTGTTCCGGAGACGGAGCCCCTGCGCTCCGCGCTGGCACAGCGGCTGCCCGCGCACATGGTGCCCTCCGCGCTCGTCGCGCTGGCTCGGCTTCCACTGACGGTCAACGGCAAGGTGGACCGGGAAGCACTGCCCGCGCCGGAAGCCCCCGCGGCTTCGGACGAGGACTTCGTTTCGCCGTCCACGCCCACCGAGCACGCCCTGGCTCAGCTCTGGGAGGAGCTGCTAGGCGTGCAGCGCGTGGGTGCCCGGGACGACTTCTTCGAACTCGGAGGCCACTCGCTGTTGTCCGTCCAGCTCGCCTCGCGTGTCCGGGAGCGGTTGGGCGTCGAGCTGCCCGTGGCCACGCTGTTCGCCACGCCCACGCTGGCGGCGCTCGCGGCCCGTATCGATGCGTCCCCCAAGGTCTCGGAGCGTGTGGAGTCCATGCCCCAGGCGCGGCCGGAGCGCATCCCCGCGTCGCTGGTGCAGGAGCGCCTCTGGTACGCGATGCAGCTCCCGGAGGCGCCGCCCTTCGTCGTCGTCGCCGCGCTGGTGCTCGACGGCGCGCTGGACGTCGCGTGTCTGGAGACCGCCCTGGAGGCCGTGCTGGAGCGCAACGCCACGCTGCGCACCACCTTCCGACTGGAGCACGGAGCCGTCTTCACCCAGGAGCATCCCGTCACCCGGCCGGTGCTCGTCCAGACAGACCTGTCCCACCTGTCCGCCGCCGAGGCCCTGGACGCCGCGCGCGCTATCGCCACCCGGCATGACCGCGAGCCCTTCGCCGTGGACCAGGGCCCGCTGTACCGCTTCGAGCTGGCACGGCTGGACACCCGTGGCACGCGCCATGTGCTCGTCGCGTCCATGAGCCATCTGGTCAACGACGGCATCGGAATGGGGGCCTTCCTGGAGGAGCTCGCCCAGGCCTGGGCCGGAGCCACGCCGCTGCTGCCTCCGACAGCGCGGACGTATGCGGACTTCGCGATCTGGCAGCGGAGCCCCGCGCACCTGCTCGAGGTGGACGCCGCCGTGGCCTCCTGGAAGACCGCGCTGGCGCACGCGCCGTCCGTCCTCGACCTGCCGCTGGACTTCCCTCGCCGCGCGCCCGCGCTGAACGCGAACATGCGGCCGGAGCCCCTGTCCCTCGACTCCGAGGCGATGTCGGCGCTCCACGCGCTGGCCCGGCGCGAGGGCGTGTCTCCCTTCACCGCGGTGCTCGCGTTGATGCAACTGTGGCTGCACCGCCTCAGCTCGCAGCCGCACGTCGTCGTCGCGTCACCCTTCTCGGGCCGCGTGATACCGGGCGCCGAGCGGCAGGTGGGCTACTTCGCCAACGTGCTGCCGCTGTGCACCGAGGTGGCCGGCACGCCGTCCTTCCGCGCGCTCCTGCGCCGCGCCTGGGACGTGGTGGGGCACGCCACGGCGAACCAGGAGGTCCCCTTCAAGCGCATCGCGGACGCGGTGCAGCCGGATGCGCCTCGCACCGCGCCGCCGCTGGCCCAGGCCCTGCTGCTGCTGGACAGCCCCGCGTCCCTGTCCTTCAACGGACTGGGTACCACGTACCTGGACGGCGAGAGCATCTTCCCCGCCTATGACGTGGTGCTGCACCTCATCGAACGGCCCGAGGGCGGGACGCTGGGCTTCCTCGCCACCGACAGCGCCCTCTTCACCTCCGCCACGGCACAGCGCATGGCCCGCGCCTTCGAGCAACTGCTCACCGAGGCCGTGCGCGCACCGGACGCGCCTCTGGCCCGGCTGCCCCTGCTGTCCTCGCAGCAGCGCGCGCAGGTGCTGGCCACGTTGGATGGTGGCCCGCAGGACATTCCAGAGGGCGCCTGCATCCACATGCTCTTCGAGGCGCAAGTGCGCCGCTCGCCACAGGCCCCCGCCGTGGCCCATGGCGATTCGACGTGGAGCTACGCGGAGCTCAACGCCCGCGCCAACGCGCTGGCTGCGCGCCTGCTCTCCCGGGGCATGCAGCCCGAGGAGCGCGTGGGCGTGGTGATGGAGCCCTCCAACCAGGGCATGGCCGCGCTGCTGGGCATCCTCAAGGCAGGCGGCGCCTACGTCCCGCTGGATGCCGGGTGGCCGGAGCCTCGCAAGCGCTCGGTGCTGACGCGCTCAGGGGTGCAGCGGCTGTGGGTGGATGCGGAAGCGCTGGAGGCACACGCGGGCCTGGTGCCCGACGTGGAGGTGCCGCCCCAGCCCGCGCACATCGCCGACGACCTGGAGCCCGGTCCCCGGCACGTCGCGGCCTCGCAAGTGGCGTACATCGTCTTCACGTCCGGCTCCACCGGCGAGCCCAAGGGCGTCATGGTGGAGCACCGCAGCGTGGTGAACCACAACGTCGCCCTGGCCGCGCGCTTCGGCTTGCGCCCGGGCGACAGGATGCTCCAGTTCGCGCCGCTCAGCTTCGACGCGGCGGCGGAGGACCTCTACCCGCCGCTCGTGGTGGGCGCCACGGTGGTGATGCGCAGCGGACTGGTGCCCGCGCACGTCATGACGCCGTACCTGGAGGAGACGGACATCACCCTCATCAGTCTGCCCCCCACGTACATCGAGGAGTGGATTCGCCAGATGGAGTCCCACGGCCAGCGAGTACCCGCGCGGCTGCGCCTGCTCGCGCCCGGTGGCGACGTGCTCAAGCGCGAGACGTATGAAGCCTGGGTGCGCGTGGGCGGTGGCCATGCACCGTGGCTCAACGTCTACGGCCCCACCGAGTGCACGATTACCTCCGCCACCTGTGACATCCCGGGCGCCGAGGGACTGGGCACCGACGCCACCTTCCCCATCGGCCGGCCCATCTCTCGCGTGCGCATCCACCTGCTCGACGAGCACCTGGAGCCGGTGCTGCCAGGGCTGCCCGGACGCGTGTACATCGGCGGCGCGGCGCCGGCTCGGGGCTACCTGGGCGCTCCGGACATGACGGCCGAGCGCTTCATCCCCGACCCCTTCGCCACCGAGCCCGGCGCGCGCATGTACCACACGGGTGACCTGGCCCGGATGCTGCCGGACGGGCGGCTGCGCTTCCTCGGCCGCGCGGACCATCAAATCAAGATTCGAGGCTTCCGCGTCGAGCTGGCCGAAATCGAGGCCTGCTTGCGTCAGTTCCCAGGCGTCGAGGAAGCCGTGGTGCTGGCGCGCGCCGGCGGCTCCGGACAGACGCAGCTCCAGGCCTTCCTCCAGGCACCGCCCCAGCAGGTGCGCGCGGACGCGCTGCGTGAGCACGTCGCGGCGCGGCTGCCGTCGTACATGGTGCCCGCGGCCCTCGTCGTCCTGGAGGCGCTGCCCATCAACGCCAACGGCAAGGTGGACCGGCAGGCGCTGCCGGACCTGTCCGCGCAGCCCGCCGTGGCGCCCGCGCAGGAGACTCCGGGCGAACACCTGGAAACACCCTTCCGCACCACGCTGGAGATGGCGATGGAGCGGCTGTGGCGCGAGGTGCTGGGACGCACGGACGTCAGCGCGGGTGATGACTTCTTCCAGGTGGGCGGCGACTCCATCCTCGCGATGCGGCTGCTGAGCCGGCTGGAGGAGGAGCTGGGCGTCCCCGTCCCCCTGGCCACGCTCTTCCAGTACCCGGTGTTCCGTGAGACGGCCGATGCCGTGCATGAGCTGCTGGCCGAGGGCCCTCCCCGCTCCAGCGTGGTGTCCCTGTCCGGCAAGCAGACGCCGAAGTCCGCGCCGCCCTTCTTCGTGTTCCACCCCGCCGACGGCGAGCTGCACTACTACCGGAACCTCACCCCGCTGCTGGAGCCCGGCCTGCGGTGCTACGGCGTCCAGGCCCCCGAGACGCAGTCGAAGCACGGCCACGCCACCTTCGACGCGCGCATCGAGGCTTACGTGCGGGACATCCAAGCGGTGCAGCCACACGGCCCCTACCGCTTCGCGGGCTACTCGTTCGGCGGCTACCCGGCGCTGGGCGTCGCGGCGGCGCTGGAGGCGCAGGGCGAAACCGTGGAGCTGCTGGCCCTGGTGGATGCCCTGCCCGCAGTGGAAGGGCCTCAGGGCTCGGCGGAGGACCCGGTGCGCTCCATGGCGGAAGAGTTCGGCGTCCTGGACGCCGCGCTGGAGGCAGAGCTCGCCCCGCTGGACGACGCCGCGCGCTGGGAGCGGGTGACGGCGCTGGGCCGTGAGCTGGGCATGCTGGCCCCCCACTCGCGCGCCGCCGACCTGCGCCGCATCTGGCACGTGCTGGGCGAGGTGCTGGTGCCGCAGGTGGTGGGCTGGAAGGTGCCGTCCGTGCGCGCCCGGGTGCAGCTCTTCACGAGCGCACCGTCACGGGCCCTGCACGGGGACACGCTGGGCTGGGAGCGGCACCTGACGCGCGAGCAGCTCGACGTGGTGCCACTGACCAGCTCCCACTTCGGCACGCTCCAGCAGCCCTGTGTCCAGGAGCTGGCGAACCACCTCCTGGAGGTGCTGAAGCGGCAGGGAGGCTAATCAGCGCAGGCGGCTCTCCAGCCACGCCTTGGTGAAGATGTTGGCGTCCAGCGGCGCCAACACCACCTCGTCGTAGCGGACCACCATCTGCGTGCCTTCCTGCTCCTCCGTCTCCAGCACTTCCTTGTAGTGGAGGACATGCTTGCCGGAGAGCGGGTCCTTGATGCGCTGGTAGCTGCGCACGATGTCGGTGCGCAGCGTGCGGCCGGACGCGGTGTAGCCCACCTTCTTGACGATGTTGTTCTGCGGGTCCACCCAGATGCGCATCAGCGGGAACGTCACCTGGTCGTTCTTCGCCGTCAGCAGCAGCTTGCGGTACGCCACGCCGTTGACGGTGTCATCGCCCTCGTCCTTGCCGGCGTAGTCCTCGGCCAGCCGCGAACGGTCGAAGTCCGCCTCGCAGGTGAAGGTGTTGAGCAGGTTGGTGCGCTGGGTGTTGCGCCGCCACGAGCCCGTCGTCGCCTCGTAGTCCCACAGGTTGCGGCCGATGCGCAGCGTCCCCATGCCCGCGAGGTGCCGCGGCTTGGTGGAGAGGAAGAGCAAGTCGTTGTCGGCCTCGCGCCGGTAGACGTGGACCTCCATGGCCCGCTTGGCGCCGTCCTTGCGCGTCTCATAGAGGCGGATGACGCCCTTGTAGTCGCTGGTGAAGGACATCTTCTCGTCGATGTGGCGCAGCAAGGCATCGGGCGCCAGCTTGGGCTGGGCCTCCGCGAACGCCACCGCCGGAAGCAGCAGGGTCCAGCCAAGCAACAGGACGGACAGCGGGCGTCGTGCGTTCATCACAAGGACTCCATGGCGGAACGAGGAGGAAGCGAAGCGGCCCGGAAAGCCGGGACGATGGAAGCCAGGCCCGCGCCCAGCGTCACCAGGAACACCGCGGTCACCACGTGCCCCAGGGTGGGCGCCAGCGGCAGCGTGCCGCTGAAGAACAAGGTGGAGAGCGCGTCCGGCACTGGCAGCACGTCGCGCAGGAGCACCCCCAGACCCGCCGCCATGCCAGCGCCCACGAGCGAGGCCGCCCACCCCACCAGCAGCCCCTCCAGCATGAAGGCGGCCACCAGCGAGCGCCGCTGCATACCCATGGCTCGCAGCGTTCCAATCTCCCGCGTGCGCTCGCGGACCGACACGTTGAGCGAGACGAAGAGCCCCACCACCACGACGCCGAACACCACCGCGCCGACCAGCACCAGCAGCAGCCCCAGGCCCTGGCCCACGAAGTCGAGGAAGGCCGCCTCGTCCTCCCAGGTGCTCACGTCCAGCTTCTGGCCCGCCCAGCCCTCGCGCAGCAGGGGCCCCAGCTTGTCGCCGTAGGCCTCGTGCGCGGGCGGCAGCACCTCGTAGCCGGCCTTCTGGAGCGCGCCACGCAGCGTCCCCGCCAGGGGCTCCAGCTCCGTGCCATCGCCGCAGAGGAGCTGAATCACGCTGGCCGAGTCCGGACGGAAGCCATACAGCTCACGCAGCATCGTGTTGGACACCAGCAACCCCGCGGACTCGCCCAGGACACCCGCGCGCTCCAGCAGGGCCACCACCTCCACGTCCACCGCGTTGCGCTTGCCGCCCGGCATCTGCACGAAGAGCGTGGCCAGCTCGCCCACCTCCACCTGGAGCCGCTCCGCCAGCGACGTGGACAGCGCCACCGTGCGTGGCTGCGCGAGGGCTTCCAGCGAACCGGTGCGCACCCGGAAGCCCGCGTTGCCCTCCGCCGCGACGTCCAGGCTCATCAGGTACGAGCGCACCCGGTGCCGCCCAGCGCCCGCGGTGGCCGAGCCCCGGCCCCGCTCGCGCACCTGGCACTCCGCGGGCACGTGCGGCTGGAGGACGGAGCGGACCCGCGAGGTGTCACCCACCACGGGGAAGATGGAGTCAGGATGCTCCTTGAAGTAGCCCCCGACGTTGAGGTCGCCCGCGAGGAAAGTCCGTACCGCCTCGCGCTGCGCCCGGGCGACGCCCGCGCTCACGGACATCACGCCCACCAGCACGGCGCTGGCGCCCGCGAGCACGATGAGCAGCAACAGCCCCCGCTCGCGGTGGGCCAGGAGGTTTCGGAAGGCAATCTGGAGAAGTGCGCGCATCGGTTCAGCCCTCGCCCTTCCGCATGGCTTCGATGGGCTCCACCGCGCTGCCTCGCCACGCCGGTACCAATGTCGCCAGCAGCACCACGGCTGTCACCGCCACCACCACGGCCGCGGTTCCGCCCAGCGACAGCGCTGGACGCAGCACCGGGCCGCCCAGGAAGAACTGCAGGGAGCCATCTTCCACCGCCACGCCATCCCCGGTCGCAAGCCACAGCAGCGCCGCGCCCAGCACCGCGCCCAGGACGCTGCCGATACCGCCCAGCAGCGACCCTTCCAGCAGCAGCGAGGTGAAGACCTCGCGACGTTGCATTCCCACCGCGCGCAGCGTGCCGACCTCCGCCACGCGTTCCCGCGCCAGCAGCAGCAGCGTTCCAGCGGCAACCAGCGCGACGAAGGAGGACATCAGCAGCGCGAAGAGCAGCAGCACCGCCTGGAGCATCACCACCAGACCGCCCAGCAGCCCACCCGCCTCCTGCCAACCCACCGTGGCCAGGGCTTCACCACCGGGCAGCGTGCGCATGCGGGCCGCGACGTCCTCGGCGGAGGCGCCGGGCGCCAGCACCACCGCGGCCTGCAACACCGTGCCGCGTGAGAGTTCGTCCTCGGAGAAGGTCTCCGGCAGGGCCCGGGCACGCTCGAAGACCGGGGCCTGTTCGGTGTGCGCCGTCTGCGCATCCGCGTCCACGATGTCGGGCGGATGGAAGGCGTCCAGGGACTCGGGGGGTGCCATGGCCTCCCCTTCCATGCCAAAGGTCTCGAACAGCGCCCGTGCCTCGTCCTGCTGTGCCTGGGTGAAGCGGCCAGACAGGTGCCGCGCCGTGACGAGGTCCACCACGCTCATGGTGTTGACCCGGCCGTCGTCGCCGCCCAGGCCCCGGAAGCGGAAGATGCCGAAGACTCGCACTGGCACGGCGGTGCCACTCTCCAGCGGCGTCTTCAGTGACAGCACGTCCCCGGGCTTGAGCCGGTACAGCGGCAGCGAGGGCGCCAGCTCCCCGTAGAACTGTCCGAAGCGGGTGTCGAAGTTGGCGTCGTCCACCGAGAGGAAGCGCGCCAGCAGGGCCTCCAGTTCGCCCGGCTCGCCCAGCACGCGGGCCAGTCCGGCCTGGAGCGCCGTGGCGCGCTCGATGTCCAGGCGAGCCACCAGGTCCGGCACCTCCGCGACGTTGCGCTCCACCAGCGTGCGGAGCTGCTCGTCCTCCGCCAACGTGAGGCCCCGCTCGCGCTCGCGGCGCAGCGTGTCCATGCGCACGGCGATGGGGTGCTTGAAGTGCTGCTCGTACGTCGCGTGCCCCATGACGAGGCCCCGCGTCCCTGGCGGAGGAAGCTGCCCGGAGACGAGCTCGAAGCGCGGGAAGGCCCGGGCGAAGCGCGCCACGTCCGTGCCCAGGTAGTCCACCGGAAGCTCTTCACCTTCGCCCGCTTGCCGCGCCACGCGGTTCTCCAACACCTCCAGCAGGCCCTGTGGGTCCTCGGTGAGCCGCTCCCAGAAGGCGGGCTCGGCCGCGTCCCGCAGCACGCGCAGGTCATCCGCGAAGGCGGGCTCTTCCGCGAAGGCCTCGCTCCGGCGATCCGCGTTGCGCGCCACCCGCGCCAGCGTCAGCCGCAGGTCCTCGCCCAGACGGCGCAGCCGTGCGTCCCGTTCCTCGGAGGCCGGCGCCCGCGCCGCCTCGCGCAACACCGCCAGCTTTTCATCCAGGGCGTTGCCACGGAACACGGCGCCCATGCCCAGCTCCAGCGGCACCACCTCCTGGATGCCGGGGAGGTCGCGCAGCCGCGGCTCCAGGGCGCCGTAGTCTGGAATGGGCTGCAGGTCCGGGACGCCCCCTGGCCCCACCACCACCTGGGGCGTTCCCGTGGAGGCGGCGGCGTAGACCTGGAGGTCCCCCGCGCCGCTCTCGATGAGACTTCGCCGCGTGCCGTCATGGATGCTGCCCATCAACGACACACCCGGCGTCAGCAGCGCCGCCGCGCCTGCCGCCAGCAGCCCCACCACCCAGCTTCGGGGGCGGGCCAGCACACTTTGAACGGTGAGCGACCACAGCGTCACGCAGACTCCTCGGTCCGGTGCCATGCCCGGGCAAGACGTATGCCCGGGTAGGTGAACGCTACAACGGACGGGACGGAGGGACTACCGCCTCGCTCACGTGGGCTCCAACACGCGCAGGAGCAAATCCACCTGCGCGTCGCTGAGCACCGAGATGTCCAACTGCGTCAGGTCCACCACGCGTCGCACGTGCTCCGCCAACGCCGTGGCCGTGGGGTGCTCGAACAAGGCCACCTCGCGCAGTTGCAGGCCGGTGCGCTCGTTGATGCGCGCCACCACCCGGGTGGCCTGGAGCGAGCTGCCGCCCAGCGTGAAGAAGTCAGAACCGACGCCCACGCCCTGGGCCCCGAGGACCTCGTGGAAGGCGTCCATCACCACCGTCTCGAATGGCCCGGCGGCGGCTCCGTCCCCCGCCCCTGAGAGGTCGGCGGCCAGGGCCTCACGGTCCACCGCGCCGTCCGCTCGGCGGGGCCATTCCGGCAGGAGATGAAGCACCGCGTCGGAGAGTCCCACGGGCGCGACGTCTCCCGACCGCTGCACCAGGAAGACATGGGCCGTGTCCAGGCGCTGCCCCTCGCCCAATCCCGCCTGACGCCAGGGCCAGGCCGACCCCACCACGCCTGACAGCAGGTGCGCGGGCGCGTGCTCCACCGCCAAGGCCACGGAGGCCAGGGCCTGGGATGGCTCCAGCACCCGGTAGCCCGGCGGCGCGGCCCCCAGTGAGCGCGCGAGCCCCGTCTCCCGCACCTGGCTCAGTGATACCGCCACCGCGTGGCGGCCCTGTGCGGTCAGCCGCTCGGCGAACCGTTCGAGGAAGCCCGTGCCGGCGCAGTAGGCCGCGTGGCGCCCCGCGCCCACCGTTCCCATCAACGACGCCGCGAAGACGCAGACGGCTTGGGGCCTGTCCTTCAAGACGGTCGCGATGGCCCTCGCGCCCAGTACATGTGCGGCGGCGCCTTGTACCAGTGTCTCCGGCGTCTCGTGCTCCAACGCGACGGGCGTCAGCGTGCCCGCGAAGTGGAAGGCGCCATCGAGCGACTGACCGAAGTGCGCCTCCGCGTCGTGCACGGCATTCCGAAGCGCGACTTCGTCCGTAACGTCCACGGAGACATACTTCGCGGTGCCCAGCTCGGACTCCAGCGCCCTTGCCTCGGGACCATGAGGGCGCCGCCCCACGAGCAGCAGCCGGGCGTCCAGCCCCTGCCGCAGCTGACGTGCCCATTCACGTCCCAGGCCACCGAGCGCGCCTGTTACCAGGTAGAGCCCTCCCTTCTTGAGGCGCTGGGGTGCCGCGAGCGGTGGCGGCGTCCATGGGGTGAAGACGCGCTCCCACCGCGTGCCTTCCCGCCACGCGACCTCGCGCGCGGCATCCTGGGAGGCGAGTTCGCGGGCGACAGCGTGGGCGGTGGCGGATGCGCCCGGAGGCATCCACGCCCCCCTGGCTTCCAGCCCCGGAACCTCCGCCCCGGCGCTCCAGAGCAGGCCCGGCGTCAGCAAGGCGGCCAGCGAAGCCGCGTCGTCCCCTCCCGGCTCCGGAAGCGCCGCGAGTACGCGCACGACCGGAGCGTCCTCGCCTCGCTTGGACAGGGACTGGAGCGCATGAAGCAGTGGCGCCAGGCGAGAGGCCACCGCCGCTTGCGGCACCGCATCTGAGGCCGCGCCCTGGGCAGGTGCGGCCAGAGGCGTGGCCGGCGCCGCCTGCATCGCGCCGTCCGAGGCCGTGCCCTGGGCAGGTGCGGCCAGAGGCACGGCCGGCGCCGCCTGCATCGCGCCGTCCGAGGCCGTGCCCTGGGCAGGTGCACCAACGCCCCCGGACACGCCTCTGCCAGGCGCTCTGAAGGCAGCGTCCTGCTGGCGCCCATCCGCAGCCGTCACCTCCCCGCGAAGCAAAGACTCACGGACCGCGGGCGGCTCCCGCGCCTCCGGCAGCAGCACCACCACGTCACCACAAGGCACACGGCGCTCCGCAAGGGCCTCAATGGCACGAACGAGTTCACCGCTCGCCTCCGGCGCCACCCGCACCACCTCGCGGCCGTCGGCCTGTTCGCGCAATGCCTCGGCGAACGATTCGTCCGCGATGACGACCACGGCACCGTGTGTTCCCGCCCTGGACGTCAGCGGCCGAGGCACCCACCGGGACACCGCCAGGCACGGCGGCATCGTGGCGGGTCCGCCCAGGACGCGCAGCGCGCGGTGGTACTCGGCCTCCAGCTCGCCCGCCTCGAAACGGCGCCGCAGTTCGGTGCGACCCCGCTTCCCCAGCTCCGTGCGCGGCACCTGCTGGCGCTCCAGGGGCAACAGGTGCGCGACATGGAAGCCGAGCACCCGGCCCACCTTCTCCCGGATGCTCTGCAGCAACTCCGCCAGCGGCGGCGCATCCGGCGTGGGCACGAAGCAGACAGCCAGTTCATCCGTCTGTGCCGTACCGCTCCGCGTCGGGCAGGCCACGGTGTACGACGGCAGCACGCCAGGCACCGACTCCACCACCTCCTCGATGTCCTGCGGGTAGACGTTGTTGCCGTGGAGGATGAGGACCTCCTTCTGGCGCCCCGCGATGGACATCTGCCCGTCCTGAATCACGGCCATGTCCCCGGTGCGAAACCAGCCATCGGCCGTGAAGGAGCGCGCGTTGAGTTCCGCGTCATCCAGGTAGCCGGACAGCACCTGCGCACCCCGGGCCTGAAGGTGGCCGACCTGGCCTTCGGGAACCACCGCGTCGGCATCGTCCACCACACGCAGGGCCGCGCCCACCGGAGGCGGTCCCAGCTCCGTCGCCGCTTCCACCGGATGGGTCCGCACGCCCCGCGTCATCGAGAAGAAGGACGACGTCTCCGCCATGCCCCAGGCCGGGCACACCGCGTCCTCGCGCAATCCGCTGTCGCGCAGGGGCTCGGAGAAGCGCCGGAGCGTCGCGGGCAGCACGGACTCGCCACCAGAGGCCAGCACCCGCACCTGCTCCAACCGCCACGCGCGGCGCTCCTCGCGCTCCAGCCGGTCCGCCACCAGGCCGTAGGCGAAGTTGGGGGCCCAGCTCATCGTCCCGCCGAACTCCGAGAGCAAATCCAGCCAGCGCAGCACGTCCGCCAGGACGTAGTCGCGCGCCACCAGTACATGGGGCGTGCGGGTGCGCAGCGCGAGCAGGTGGGGGTAGCTCGTCCCCGCCACGTGGTCCAAGGGCATCCAGCTCACGCCCACGTCCCCAAGCAGGTACCAACCGCCGGCCACCATCCCCTCGCCCATCGCCATCAGGTTGGCGTGCTTCAGCACCACGCCCTTGGGACGCCCGGTGCTCCCAGACGTGAAGGAGAGGATGGCGGGCGCCTCCGGGTCCACGGCCGCGAGGGGCCCCGGCTCCGCGCCCGACAGGGATTGCAGCGACAGGGCGCGCAGCCCCGCCTCCGACAGCGGTGCCGTGGCCCTCGCCTCCGTGAGCAGCCACGGCGTCCCCAGCCGCTCCGACACCGAGATGAGCCGCGCGACACCAGGCTGCGAGCGCTCCAGCGACGCCGGCAGCGCCAGCGGCACCGGCACCACGCCGCCGAGCGTGCAGGCCCAGAAGCCACGCACGAAATCACCCGGGCGCTCCATCGCGAGCATCACCCTGTCACCCGCCTTCGTGCCCCGCGCCCGCAGACCGCCCCACAGCCGGAGCGCCTCGTCCCAGAGCGCGGCGAACGTCAGCGTCTCCCGCTGCCCCTGGACGTCGATGAAGGTGATGACATGTTCGGGCGCGTGCGCAACGGCCTGCTGGAGCAGTTCGACGAGCGTCCGCGGCGCTCCCGCGGGCACGCTGCGCGGTCCTGAATCGATGAGGGAAGGCCGGCCGCCCGCGTCCATCCGCGCCGCAGCCCGGGCCGAAGACACGGATGCCACGCCCCCTGCCTTCAACCGCAGCGCGGCGGGAAGCAAGGCGTCCAGCGGCGTGTGGACCTCCTCGTCCCGCCGGGTCCCCACGAGCGCCACCGCCTCGATGCCCTGCTGCCGGAGCGCGTCCTCCAGGGCCTGAAGCCTCGCGGGCACAGGCGGCATGCACTGGCGCAGCGCCGCCGCATCCACGTCGCCGGAATCGAGCCGGGGCAGCGCGTCCACCAGCGCCACGGCGGGCACATCCGGCCCCAGGCGCTCGTGAAGCAGTGCGTCCAGTTCAGCCGCTCGCACCGCGCGCCGAGGCACCACCCAGGCCACTTCGGGCGACACCCAGACGTCACGGACGCGCGCTTCCGCACGCAGGAACTCTTCGACGAGTTGCACCATCGACGCGCGTGATTCCATGTCTCAAGTGTATCAGAGCCGCTCCCGGCCCTGCCGCGAGGGAGCCGGGTTGCACCCGGAGGACGGGTGGGAACAAGCTGAGGGCCCATGGCCGCCCCCCACGAGCCCGTCTCCCTCGCACAGTCACTCCACTTCTGGGCGCGCAACGCCTCCAACGAGTCCGCCCTCTTCCAGACAGCGCTCAGGGTGGGACTCTTCGACGCACTCACCGTGGAGGGCCGTGGCGAACCACTGCCGGTGGAGACGCTGGCGGAGCGGCTCGGCTGCTCCGCGCGAGGACTCCGCTCCCTGCTGGAGCTGTTGGTGTGCCTGGACTTCGTCCGCATGGACGACGCGCGCCGCTTCAGCCTCGCGCCCCACACCGCCACCCTCCTGGGCGACGCGGCCTTCCGCCAGCAGCTTCAAGCCGAGCTCCCCTGGTGGGGCCCCATGGGGCTGCTGGCCGACGCCGTGAAGTCCGGCGAGCCGGTGGACTTCGAGGGACAGCGCTGGGACGTCCTCAGCCACCTGCGCGAGCGGCTGGTAGCTCCCACGCCGTTCGCCACTCCCGCGCACGAGGACTTCTTCGACCGCTTCACCCGCAGCGGCCTGCGTACCCAGGTTCTCCTGGCCGCGGGACAGAGCGGGTTGTTGGCAGCACTCGCCGAGGACGTCCGCACGGAGCAGGCGCTGGGCGAGTCCACGTCCACGCGTGCCCCCGGGGTGCTGCTGGAAGCGCTGGCCGTGCTGGGAATGACGCGGCGCCAGGAGGATGGGTGGGCGCTGACACCTGAGGCGAAGACACTGCTGGAAGGAAAGGCCCTGGCCTACCTGGTGCGCTCGCTGTCCGTGTCCGCGCGGTACTGGGAGGCCCTCGGACGCCTGGACGAGACGGTGCGTCACGAGCGCTACGTGCTCGACCTGAAGGACCCCGAGGTGAGCGGGCGCTTCTACGCGGACAACTCCCAGCAAATCACCGCCGTGTTCGCCACCCACTTCCAACTCAGCCGCCGCGCCGCGGCCACGCTCGCGGGCGTGCGTCCGCTGGAGGGCGCCGCGGTGCTGGACATCGGCACCGGCTCGGGCGTATGGGGCGCGGCCTTCGCGCGTGCGTCGTCCTCCACACACGTCACGTACTTCGACCAGGCCATCGTGCTGGAGCAGGTGCGCCGCAACGTCGCGAAGCTGGAGGTCGCGGACCGGGCGCGCTTCTGGCCAGGGAACCTCTTCACCCAGGACTTCGGCGCCGCGGACTTCGACGTCATCATCCTCCCCCAGGTGCTCAACGTGCTGAGCCCGAAGGACGTCCCAGACATCTTCGCGCGCGTGGCCCGGGCACTGCGTCCGGACGGCATCCTCGTCATCGCCGAGTACGTGCTCAACGAGCGCCGCGACGGCCCCCTGGACCACCTCTACTTCGGCTTCCGTCGCTTCATGACGAACGAGGGTGACCTGCTGTCCGCGTCCGAGTACGCGAAGCTGCTCGCGGACGTGGGCCTCACCACGTCCGTCTGCATCCCCCTTCCCACCCAGGAACTGGTGTTCGCCGCGCGAGACGGCGTGGCCCTGCCCACCGCGCTGGCCCCACCGCCCCGGCCGCCTTCTGTCTGACACAGCGCGATACATCTGACACAGCGCGATACATCTCCGGCCCCTCGCCTTGCCCGGAGAAGGGTGCCCGGTTAGCGTTCCCCCCGTCCGCCCCCTCGCCCCGAAAGGTCTCCCGTGAGCGCCGCGCCGCAGGAGGACAGCGACGCCCTGCCGTCCCCGGCCGCCCGGCCCGTGCGTGGCGTGCGCCCGACGTCTGTCGCCGCGAGGCTGCGCGCTGAATACGCACGAGAGGTCGCCGCGCTCGGCTACCACGCGCACTCCGTGCCCGGCGCGCTGGCCCACCTGGCGCTGCACCTGGGCCTGGCCGTGGCCATTGCGGCGGCGTTCGAGCTGCTGCTGCCACACGCGCCGCGCGCCGCTTGGCTCCTGTACCCGCTGATGGCCTTCCTCATCGCGACGCGCTTTCGCGCGGTGGGCAACATGCTCCACGAGGCGTGTCACGGCATGCTCGTGCGCGGCAAGCGCCACAACCGGAACCTGGGACACCTGCTGGCGGTGCTCGACCTGACGGCCCTGGACCCGTATCGCAGGGACCACTTCAGCCACCATCTCCACCTGGGTGACGCGGAGAAGGACCTGGACTTCCAGCCGCGCCGCCGCTTCGGCTTCGCGGACCCGGACCGGCCCTTCGTGAAGTCGCACCTGCTGCGTCCCCTGCTGCTCATCCACCTGCCCGCCTTCATCCGCCCGGTGTTGTTCCACCGCGAGGACCCGGTCTGGGTGACGCTGCTGCGCTGGAGCTTCATCGGCGGCCTGCTCGCCGTGGCGCACTTCGTCGTGGGCTGGGACGTGTTCCTACGGGCCTACGTCATCCCCTACTTCGTCGCCTACCAGGTCATCCGCTACTGGTCAGACGCGGTGGACCACGCGGGCATCATCTCCTCCGCGGACGAGTTCCACCGCTCCCGCAATCACGTCTTCGCGTGGGGCTGGCTCAACCGGCTCGTCTTCCCGCGCAACGACGAGTACCACCTCACGCACCACCTCTTCCCCGCGGTGCCCACGCCCTTCCAGGGGCGCGTGCATCAACTGCTGCTGCGCGACGCGGACTATGCCGCGCGCGAGCATGCCTTCTCGTCCCTGACGCGGTAGCGCGGGCGCTCAGCGCGCGGTGGCGCGCTCGATGGCGTCCAGCGCCTCGGAGAAGCGCTCCGGCGCGATGCCCAGCCCCAATCGGAAACCGTGCCCGCGCTCCAGCGGATGCGCTCCGTCCGGCGAGCCCGCCTCCATGGCGCTCAGCGGCAGGACGAACACGCCCGCGTCCGACAGGGCCTTGAGCAGCGTCTCCGCGCTGGCATCGTCCCGAGCCTCCCGCAGGCCGATGCAGGTGACGAGCCCGCCCTGGGGCGCGACGCCATAGACACCGCGCGAACGCTCCAGGAAGGCAGAGAGCGTGGCGCGATTGCGCAGCCAGTCCTCCCGTGCGCGGCGCAACGCAGGACTGTCCAAATCCCGCAGCACCTCGCGCGCCACCCACTCCGTCACCGGATTCACGGTGTGCGTCGTGTAGTTCTTCTCGTTCTGCATCCGCGACAGCATGGCCGTGTCACCCACCGTCCAGCCGATGCGCAGCCCCGGGCAGCCCAGGCACTTGATGAAGGAGCCGGTGACGAAGTGCCGCGAGCCCGGCCGGTACACGGACGCGCCCAGCACGGACGTCTCCGAGGACAGGAAGCGGTAGTGCTCGTCCCCCACCACCGTGGCGCCCGTCCGCTCCGCCCAGCGCTCCACCGCCGACAGCAGCTCCGCCGTCAGCACCAGGCCGCTGGGATTGTGCGGGTTGTTGATGATGACGGTGTCGGGCTGCTCGCGCTCCAGCCGCTCCAGCCACAGGTCCGCGTCCACGGACGGCACGCCGTTCGCGTCCCATGTCACGGGCAACCGCACCACCTCCGCGCCCTGCCGCTGGGGCAGCTCGTAGAGGAGCTGGAACGCCGGCCACGCCAGGGCCACCTTGCGCGGGCGGAGCTGGCGGAACAGCAGCAGCAACGCCTCGCTGGTGCCGGTGGTGATGAGGACGTTGTCCCGCGTGGCGCCCGGGTGCATGGCCGCCACCGCGTCGCGCAGGTCCGCGCGGCCCCAGTTGGGGCTGTCATTCAAGGGCGTGGAGAGGAACACCTCGGCGGCGCGCTCGGCGCTGACGCCCGAGCCGAGGAGCAGCTCG
The DNA here is from genome assembly GCF_006547355.1 of Myxococcus sp. AB036A. Lineage (NCBI taxonomy): Bacteria > Pseudomonadati > Myxococcota > Myxococcia > Myxococcales > Myxococcaceae > Myxococcus > Myxococcus sp. AB036A. The sequence continues at coordinate 78,592 of NZ_VHLC01000010.1, forward strand.
CCCACGGTGACGGGGCGCCCACCGGACTCCCCCAGGTTGAAGCGCGCGGTGAAGCGCGAGCCCTCCAGGTAGTCCTCCATGAAGAAGGTACGCAGCGGTTCCATGATGCTCCCGAAAAGGAATCAGGCGGAGGGAGCGACGTCCGGCCACGCGACGTCGCCCCGATGAGCGATGACAACCTGCTGAATGGGCATGTCGAAGCCGCGGGCGTCCGTGAGGCCAACCGGCCCCAGCAGCGCGCGGAACTCCGGCAGGGACAGCACGTCCCCCTCGTTCGTCACGTACCGGCGCAGCGCGAAGTAGAGCGCGTCCAGCGGGCCGTCGCGCCGGTCCGTCAGCAGGTAGCCGGAGATGAGCAGCAGCCCGCCGGGACGCAGCGCTCGAGCCAGCCGGGCGAAGAAGCTCGGGAGCTCCGAGGGCGGCAGCGCGGGGATGATTTGCGGCAGCAGGATGACGTCGTAGCGGGACTCGCCGTAGTCCACCGAGAGGCAGTCCCCCGCCCACAGCTCGGAGCGAGCCTCCAGCTTCAGCTTCGCCAGGTGGGGGCGCACCGCGTCCAGCACGTGCGGCGAATCCAGGTACGTGACGTGCGTGGTGGGGGCCACCAACCCGAAGGCCGCGCCCCACACGCCCGAGCCCGTGCCGACGTCCAACACGCGCGCCTGTGCCAATGGCCGCATCGACCGCACCAGCGTCGCGGCCTGCCGGCTCAGCCGCAGGTGCGAGGCGAAGATGCTGGAGATGCGTGAAGCATTCTCCTGGTAGATGCGCCGCGCAGTCTCCGGGTCACGCAAGTCCAGCCGGAAGCGCTGCTCGCGCACCGCCTCGTCGAGGTGCCCCAGCGCCTCCCAGTAGGCCATGGTCGCCGGCAGCGCTCGCTGGAAGTACGGAAGGCTCTGGGCGTCCAGCGCCCGGCCCGCGGCCTCCGTGAAGCCCCAGCCTGCCTCCTGCGCCTGGACGATGCCCATTGCCGCCAGCGCGCCCAGGAGCACCTCCAGCGCTTCCGCCGACGCGCCCACCTCCCGCGCCAGCACGTCCAGCGGCACAGGCCCGCGCACCAGCTTCACCAGCACGTCCAGCTCCGCGGCCGTCACCAACGCCAGCGTGCGCGCGGGGTTGCGGGCGAAGCGGTCATGGAAGTCCCGGGCCTCGGCGCTCGGGGTGGAGGGCGCGGGCGACAGGAACAGCGCGCGGTACCACCCGAGCACGTCCCACGACTCCCCACCCCACGCCACGGGGCCGCCACCGCGCACGGCCTGGGACAGCAGCGCGAGCGGATGCCACCACCGCCGCGCCTCCTTCAGCCTCGTAGTGAACGCCTCGTCCTGGAGGAAGGCCGCGGTCGACGCGGGCAGCGAATACCCCCGCCCCTCCTCAAGGTGGACGAAGCCCAACGCGACCAGCGGCTCGACGACAGAGCGCGTCCCTCGCCAGGTGCCGCCCACCCGCTTCGCGAGCGTCTCCAAGGACACCGGCTCGCCCGAGCCCGTCTCCGGGAGGTGTCCGAAGAGGCCGAGCACGAAGGCGGCCTGAAGTGCCGCCGCTTCGTTGCTGGCATCTCGCGCGTGGAAGTTGAGCTGCTGAACGAAGGCGGGGGACGGCGCGGAAACGGGCTGTGACACGAAGCAGCGCTCCTTTACGTCCAGCGGAACCAACGAAGAGCCAGCAGCAGTGGCACCACGGTCCACGCGGCCAGCACCAACATGGGCGCACCCAGCGAAGCCAGGCCCGCGCCCTCCAGCATGACGGCCCGCAGCGAGTCATTGATGGCCGTGAGCGGCAAGGCGCGGATGACCGGCTGCAACCAAGAGGGGAAGTTCCCGGACGCGAAGAAGACGCCGGAGACGAACATCATCGGCAGCGAAACGAGGTTGACGAGCCCGCCCACCGCCTCCTCCGTCCGCGCCCGGATGGCCACGAGCACGCCGAGCGCGGCGAAGCACAGCGCACCCGCGAGCCCCACGAGCGTCAACGTGAAGTAGCTGCCGAACATCGGCACGCCGAAGAGCCAGCGCGCGAAGGCACAGAAGAAGAAGACCTCCGCCAGCGCGAACCCCGCGCGCGCCAGCATGTAGGACACGAAGAACTGGGAGCGCCGCATGGGCGTCGCGGCCAGCCGCTTCAGCAGCTTGCCTCCGCGCATCGCCACTAGCGAGCCCGCCACCACCCACAGGCTGCTGGACATCAACGACAGGCCCAGCAGGCCGGGGATGAGGAAGTCGACGTAACGGTTTCCCGGCTCCGACACCGGCGTGGCCTTCACCACGGCGGGACGCGCGGCGTCTTCCGGCGCGGCGAGCGCCTGCTCCACCAGGAGCCGCGCGGTGCGACCCTCCGCCTGGCTGGGGTCCACCAGCGCTTCGGGCACCGCGCCCGGCAGCAGCACCAGGGAGAGCTGCCCGCGCGCCAGCCGACGCCGGGCGGACGCTTCGTCCGCGACCTCGGCGGACAGCTCCGGCACGCCCTCCAGCTTCGCCATCAGCGCCGGCGCGCCCGGCCCCTCCGCCACGGCCACACGCACCGGGCCCAGGGAGTCATTCCGGAACGCCAACCCCAGGAACAGCGAGGTGACGACGGGGAAGATGAACGTCCAGAACAGCACCTCCGGCTGCCGCATCAACATGCGCAGCCGCATCAACACCAGTTGGCCCAGGGCGTTCATCAGGCCGCCTTCTCTTCCGCGGACTCGCGCAGGGAGCGGCCCGTCATGTCGATGAAGACATCATCCAGCGTGGGGCGCCGGGTGGACAGGTGCAGCAACTGGCCGCCCCCCGCCGCCACCTCGCGCAGCACCTCCGGCAGCGCCCGGTGCAGCTCCCGCACCCGCAGGGTGATGCGGCCGGCGTGCCGCTGGGCGGCCACCACCGACGGCAGCGGGCGCAACCGCTCCAGGTCCGGCGAGGGCTCCGCCTCCAGCTCGATGACCTGCTCCGCGCCCAGCGTGGTGATGATGTCCCGCGGCGTCCCGCGCGCAATCACCCGGCCCCGGTCGATGATGACCAGCCGGTCGCACAGCACCTCGGCCTCATCCATGTAATGCGTGGTCAACACCACGGTGCGCCCGCGCGCCTTGAGCTGCGCCACCACGTCCCACAAGGCGCGGCGCGACTGGGGGTCCAACCCGGTGGTGGGCTCGTCCAGGAAGAGCACGTCCGGGTCGCCCGCCAGCCCCAGCGCCAAGGCCAGCCGCTGCTTCTGGCCACCGGACAGCTTGCCCACCCGGGCATGGCGCTTCTCGCCCAACTGCACCAGCCCGATGAGCGCCTCGACCTCCAGGGGGCGTGGGTAGAAGGAGGTGAACAAACGCACCATCTCCTCCACCGTGAGCTGGTCCACCAGCCGCGTCTCCTGGAGCGTCATGCCAATGCGCTCCCGCAGCACCGGCGCGTCCGTCTCCCAGCGCAACCCCAGGAGCCGCACCTCCCCCGAGGTGGCCGTCTGGAGGCCCTCGAGGATTTCCACGGTCGTCGTCTTGCCCGCGCCGTTGGGGCCCAGGAGGCCGACGCATTCGCCACGGCGGATGTCCAGGTCGATTCCGTCCACGGCGGTGACGTCGCCGAAACGTTTGACCAATCCCTTCACCTCGATGGCGAGCTCGTCCTGGTGTGTCATGGATGGGGGGCTGGGGGGGCGCGCGGGCGAGTATCGCTCAACACCCGGCGGGTGCCCAACGAACCCGGTGTGGAAAGCGGCGGGGCTGGGCACGTCGGGGTGGTACGGTGCCCCCGTGGCCCTGACCGACTCATTGGAAGCCCGGGTGGACCGGCTGGAACTGCCTTTCAACGAATACGGCGTCGACCCGTACGGCATCTCCAAGTCTCACGTGAAACACGCGCTGCGCGTCTTTGGCGCCATCTACCGCTACTACTTCCGCGTGCGCTGTTACGGGGTGGAGCACATCCCCCCGCGGGGCCGCGGAATGCTGGTGGGCAACCACTCCGGCGGCGTGGCGGTGGACGGGGCCATGGTGCTGACGTCCACCATGTTGGAGATGGACCCGCCCCGGCTGGCGCAGGGCATGGTGGAGCGCTTCCTCCACAACTTCCCCGTGTCCTCGCTGTGGGCCAGCCGCACCGGCCAGTTCATCGGGCTGCCCGAGCACGCCAAGCGCCTGCTGGAGGATGACCGGCTGCTGATGATCTTCCCCGAGGGCGCGCGCGGCACGGCCAAGCTCTACAACGAGCGCTACTCGTTGGTGGACTTCGGCACCGGCTTCGTCCGCCTGGCGTTGCAGACGCGCTCGCCCATCATCCCCTTCGCGTTCCTGGGCGGCGGCTCGGCCGTCCCCACGGTGTTCAACGCGTACACGCTGGGGAAGCTGCTCGGCGTGCCCTACGTCCCGTTGACGCCCTACCTGTTGCCGCTGCCGTTGCCGGTGCAGTTGGAAATCCATTACGGCGAGCCGCTCGTCTTCCATGGCACGGGGGACGAAGAGGACCACGTCATCGAGGGCTATGTGGAGAAGGTGAAGCAGCGCATCGCGGGGCTCATCGAGCGCGGCCGCGCGCAGCGGCACAGCCGGCGGATTGGGAGGAACCTGTTGCCATGAGGGTGCTGATTCCAGGCATCTCCGGAGGCATTGCCCGTCAGCTCGCGCTGCACCTGCACGCGCGCGGGCATCAGGTGGCGGGCATCGACACCCGCCCCTGGGCCGAGGCCAAAGAGGCCGGCATCCAGGTCTACCGGGGCGATGTGCGCAAGCGCGCTGCGGAGGACGTCTTCCGCCGCTGGCGTCCCGAAGCCGTGGTGCACATGGCCACCGTCACCGCCTTCACGGTGCCGGGCAAGGAGCGCGGGCGCATCAACCTGGACGGCACCAAAGCGGTGTTCGACCACTGCGCGGCCCATGGCGTGAAGCAGGTGCTCTTCGTGGGGCGGCACACCTTCTACGGCGCGGCGCCGGACTCGCCGCTGTACCACTCCGAGGACGAGCCGCCTCGCGCGCTGGAGGCCATTCCGGAGCTGGCCGACCTGGTGGCCGCAGACCTGTACGCGGCCACCGCGCTGTGGCGCCTGCCGAAGATGACGACGGCCGTGCTGCGGCTGCCCTACACCCTGGGGGCGCCCGGCACTGGCACGCTGTCCTCCTTCCTCAAGGGCCGTCGCGTGCCGCTGGTGCTCGGGTACGACCCCCTCTTCCACGTCCTCCAGGAGGAAGACGTGGTGACGGCGTTGACGCTGGCGCTGGAGAAGCAGGTCCGGGGCCTCTTCAACGTGGCGGGCCCTCCGCCGATTCCGCTGTCCGTCATCGTCCGGGAGACAGGGCGCAGGGCGGTGCCTCTGCCCGCGCCGCTGCTATCGATGCTGCTGGGCCGGGCCGGCCTCCCCCGCCTGTCAATGGGCGCGCTGGACCACCTGCGCTTCCCCATCGTCGTGGACAACCGCCGCTTCCTGGACGCCACGGGCTTCGAATACCGCCACAGCGTGGCGGACTCGCTGCGCATCTTCCGCGAATCCTCGCCCATCCTCCCTGCGGGGGGCCAAGGACGTTAGACTTCTCCCCGCAGCGGACCTGCTTCCGGGGGGAAGTCCATGTCGGCCGACATCGAGGAAGTGGATGTGGTCATCGCGGGAGGCGGGCCGGTGGGTGTGCTCACCGCCAACCTCCTGGGACTCCAGGGCGTGCGCGTGCTCGTCCTCGAACGAGAGGCCGCGCCGCATGGCCAACCCCGGGCCTTCTCCTGTGACGACGAGGCCCTGCGCATCTACCAGGCCGCGGGGCTGCTCGACGCGCTGAAGCCCGACCTGCGCCAGGGCCGCCACGTCACCTTCACCGGCGTGCGCGGCCAACCCATTGCCCAGGTCCAACTGGGCCAGGTGGACCTCGGCTATGGCCACGCGCCCATCTGGTTCTTCCACCAGCCGCTCCTGGAGAAGGCGCTGCGCGAGGGCCTCTCACGCTTCCCCGCCGCCGAGCTGCGCACGGGTACCGAGGTGGAGTCACTGGAACAGGACGGCGCGGGCGTCACCGTGCGGTACCTCACGTCCGGAGTCCGGCACCGGGTGCGCGCCCGCTACCTGGTGGCCTGTGACGGTGGGCGGAGCACGGTGCGCGCGCTGCTGGGCATCCCCATGGAAGGGCGTGGCGGCCAGGAGCCATGGATTGCCATCTCCGGCACCGTGGCGGAGGAAGACGCCCCCGCCGAATGTCATGTCGTCTGCGACCCGGTCCGCCCCGGCTTCGTCGGGCGTGGTCCCGTGGGGCGGTTCCGCTGGGAGTTCCGCCTGCGCCTGGGCGAGACGGGCGAGGAGATGACGCAGCCCGGCACGATTCGCCGCCTGATTGGGCCATATGTGAATCCAGACCGGGTGACGGTGGAGCGAGCGCAGCTCTACAGCTTTCATTCGGTGGTGGCGCAGCGCTGGCGCGTGGGCCGTACCTTCCTGGCGGGAGACGCGGCTCACTTGTTGCCGCCCTTCATGGGTCAGGGCCTGGTGTCCGGGCTGCGCGACGCGGCGAACCTCGCGTGGAAGCTGGCGTGGGTCCTCCAGGGCCGCGCCCCCGAGGCGCTGCTGGACACCTACGCAGTGGAGCGCCGTCCGCACGTGCGCGCCTTGCTGGAAGCCACCGCGAGGCTGGGCTCCGTGTTCACCGCGCGCAGCACGCCCATGGCCTGGGTACGTGACACCGTGCTCCGGGGCCTCCAGGCCGTTCCGGCCGCGCGCCGCTTCGTGGAGGGATTCCGCTTCAAGCCGGCGCCCGCCATCGAGGAAGGCTGGATGCTGGGCGGCCGCCGCTCGGGCCGGAAGGCCGCGGAAGGCAGCTACCTTCCCCAACCGCGCGTGCGTCGTGCGTCCGGTGAGGAACACCTGTTGGATGACAGCCTGGGCTCCGGCTTCGCCGTGCTGAGCCGGGGCGGCAGCCCGGGGACGGAGGTGGCCCGGGAGCTGGCCGAATCCCTGGGGGCCCGCGCCGTCACCGTGCGCTCCGCGGGTGTCCCGGGCCTGGGCGACGACAGCGTGGAGGACCACACCGGCAGGCTGTCCGAGTGGTTCCGGGAGCACGGCGCGGACGTGGCCGTGGTGCGGCCGGACCGTTTCGTCTTCGGCGCGGTGCCCCTGGCCCGGATGCCCGAACTGCGCGCGGCGCTGGGCGTGGAAGAGGCGTGAGCCGTTGCACAGACGACAGACATTGCAAGCACGGGGTCCGAAAGACCTCGGGATTCAATTTCTGACTCGCCCAAGCACAATCACTCTCATCTGTCCACACCACCCCAGGGGGTTGCATCGAAGTCCATGAGAGGAGCAGGCTTCCAACCCTCCGCGAAGGCAGACCATCGCGCGACCTCGGGGGAAATGGCTTGCACCCACCATTGGATGCAGCGCTTCTCGGCTCACTGGACCGGCATGCCCGGAGACGCGCGCAAGGCATTGCAACGCTGAGCACGCTCGTCGGGCCGCCGGAGCGGGCGCTGACCGTCTGGACGGAGTGGATTCAGGGCCGGGGCTTGAGTGTCGTTGTCGTGGACGGGGATGACGTGCGCGCCGTCGTCTCCGCGTGGGCGACGGCACTCGCCAGGGAACGGGACCTGATGGGTGACGCGGAGGTGTTCGTCGTTCGCTCCCAGCCTCAGAACCCAGCACGGACGCTCCAGTTCCAAGGCAAGACGGCGCACCAGCGGCGCGTGTTGCTGGAAGGCCTCACGCCCCCGCAAGGACAGTCCGCCACCTGGGAGCTGTGCCGGGCCCTGCTGGAGAGCCCGGCCCCGCCGCCGTCCGGTGTGCTTCCAGACGCGGTGAGCCAGGCCATTGCGCGCGCGCCGCTGCCGGCCCTCCAAACGCTGATGGCATTGGTCCCCGCCGGAAGCACGCCGGCCCTGCGCGTGCGGGCCGGCGCCTCTGATTTCCGGGCGCTCCGCACCGCCGCGGCCCTGTGCACCGCGGCCCCCGCGCTCACGACGGGCTGCGTGCTCACCGCCGAGGCACTCGCCGAGCACCTCCGGAGGGAGGAGTCCCACGTCCTCGCCATGCTGCGGGAAGGCCGGCTGGACCTGCCCGAGCCGGAGTTCGACGAAGACACCCGCGAGTTCCCCGAGGCCGCGGTGGCGTCCACGCGCGTCCGGCTCCAGCAGGAAGGCTCGTCCGAACAGGTCGTCGCGCTCTACGACTCGGCGGTGCGCACCATCGCCTCGGCCTACCGGGACGCCAATGGCCGCGCCCGGAGCGAGGCGGAGAAGTTCCTGCACGCCCGGCTCCAGGACCATGCCTCCACTCGAGGTCTCTTCGTCCTCAATGGCCATGTGGACCCGGTCGGAGGTGGCCGGAGGCTCGAAGTGGACCTGCTCTGCACGGAGCTGAAGCTGGCTGTGGAAATCGACGGCTACTTCCACTTCCGCAGCCCCGACGGCTTCCGCCGAGACCGGCGCAAGGACGTTGCGCTCCAGTGCTCGGGCTACTGGGTGGTCCGCTTCCTCGCGGACGACGTGGTGACGCGACTGGAAGAGATTCTTGAAACCCTCGACACGTTGATTGCCACCCGCAGGGGTGAGCTCACCGGGAAGGACGCATCGAATGGGAAGCGCTGACCACCGGCTGTCAGGCATTGCCTTGTCCTGGCTCATGACGCGCAGCGAGCGGCGCGGTACGCGCAAGGAGTTGGAGGATGCGCTCCGGCCCTTCGTGGAGCATCAGCTCAGCCGTGCGGAATGGAAGCTCCGCTTCGAGGCGCTCATGGAGGCGCTGCTGGGCGGAGGAACCGTGGCGGTGCGCGGGCGCAGCGGCTTGGAGCTGACGCCCAAGGGCCGGACAGAGGCGCTGCGCTTCCTCCAGTTGGACCAGCCGCCGCGCGGGCTGACGTGGAAGAGGCTGAAGGCCACGCACCTGGTGGCGCGCAGCTTGGACCTGCGGCCATCGAAGGCGGTGATGGCGCGGATGAAGGGTGCCGACGGCGTGCGCGCCGCCGCGCTTCAGCGCCAGCATGGGCTGGACGCCGAGGAAGGCCTCACCCTGGCGCAGACGCGGGACCGGCTGTTGTGGCGGCAGCTCGGCGTCGAGACGGACCGGCCCTTCACCCTGGGCGCGGTGCAGGCCCACCTGCTCGGGCAGATGCTGGACGCGAAAATGACGGACCCGCGCAAGGGCGTGGAGCAGCTCGCGGCACGTGCGGCTGGCGCCCCCCGCGTAGATGCGGAGGCCGTGCGCCTGTCACTGATGCGACGGTGGGCTGTCGCGCAGGACGCCGACGCCTCCGAGGACGCGCCGGCGGACCGTGCCCCCACGAGTCCAGACGCCCCTCCCTCTCCGGCGGCCTTCGCCGAGCGCGTGCTGTCGGTCGCCCGCGCCCTTCCCACGGGCCGCTTCGGCGAGAACAAGGTCTTCATCTCCCACGTGTGGAAGGCCCTCCAGCCGGAGTGGAGCACCCGTGAGGCCTTCGACGCGGCGCTCCTGGAGGCCAACCGAACCCGCCAGTTGTCCCTGACGCGCGCGGACCTCGTGTCCGCCATGGATCCGAAAGACGTCGCCGAGTCCGAGGTCCGGTCCTTCGGCGCCAGCTTCCACTTCGTCGTCGTCTAGCCCGAACCCAGGAGCGTCCCGTGGCCAACGACCCCCGCCTCGATATCTTCCTTGATGACTCTCGCGAGGTCTTCACCAGCGTCGAACAGGGCCAGCACATCTGGCAGGCGGACCCGTTCGACGTGGAGGCCCTCAACGCGCCGGCTCGCCGCTCCTTCAAGCGGCTGCTCGACAAGGCTTCCTCGGACACGCCCCCGAGCGCCGGAAAGCTGCTGCTCCTGCTCGGCGAATCAGGCAGCGGCAAGACGCACCTGGTGCGCGCCTTCCGCAACCTCGCGCATGGTCAGCGGAAGGGCTTCGTCGGCTACATGCCGATGACCGTCGATGCGACCCAGTACGACCGCTACATCCTGTCCAACCTCATCGATTCCCTGGACAAGCCGTTTGTTCGGGCGGGAGGCGATGACGACAGCGGGCTGATGCACCTGTCGGACGCGCTCATGGCCCAGTGCAACAGCGCATTCGTACTGCACCTGCAGGACGAGAAGATTCTGGAGGATGAGGAGCTGCACGGCACCATCCGGGCCGTGGCGGATGAGCTGCTGCTGGACCCTCGCTTCCGGGAAGTGGAAGTCGACCTGCTGCGCGCCCTCATCTACCTGCATCGAAGAGACCCTCGGCTCAACCGCCGCATCTTCCACTGGCTGCGCTGCGAGGAACTGTCCGAGGCGGACCAGCGCGTCATTGGCAACCTCATCCCCCGGACCGCCGACGACGCGCCGGCGCGGATGGTGGAACACCTAGGACGGCTGATGGGCGGCCTGGGCCAGGCGCTCGTGCTCTGCGTCGACCAGGTCGAGGACGTCAGCGACTTCGAGCAGCGCCCACAGATGGAGAATTCCTTCCGGCGCGCGATGAACAGCCTGGCGGCCATCGCGAGCAAGGTGCCTCGCGCGGTCGTGGTCTTCTGCTGCCTCGCCGACTACTGGTCGAAGATGAAGCCCCTGCTCAACCAGGGAACGGTGGATCGCATCGAGAACGACCCCGAGCCCGTGACGCTGGAGCGGACCGTGACGGCCGAAACGGCCAGGGACCTCGCGGCGCGGCGACTTCAAGACCTGTTCGAACAGCGAGGCTTCACGGTCTCCCCCTCGGACCCGACCTGGCCCATTCCGGCGAAAGGCTTCGACGCGCTGGGCGGACACCGCGCCCGTGACGTCCTGGATGAGTGCCGCCGCTACCGCGACCGCGCCATCCAGGACGGCAAGCTGCCTGCCAGCTTCCCGCTGCAACGTCCCCAGGACCCGGGCGTGGCGACGCCACCCGTGGCGCAGCAGCCGCGAGCCTCCAAGCTGGATATGGACCAACTGTGGACGGACTTCCGCGCCACCCTGCGAATCGACCCGCCCGAAGAGCCCGCGCATATCGCGGAGCTGCTGGCCTGGGCCATTGAAGCCGGGGGCAAGGAGCTCGGAGACGCGAAGCGCTTCGACGTCAAGCCCAAGGACAAGGAGATGCTGGACGTCCAGGTCCACCCGGAGGGAAGCAAGCTCCTCGTCGCGCTGTGTGAGCGGGACTCGCGTGGCGGCGGCCTCGGCAGGCAGATGACCGAAGCGCTCAAGAAAGCCTCGGGAAAGACACCTGTGGTGGTGCGGACCACCGACTTCCCTCCGGCCCGCCCCGGCGGGGTCGTCGCCGAGCAACTGGGCGCGCTGCTCCGCAAGGGCGGACGCCGGGTCGTCGTCGGAGACACGGAGCTTCGGGACCTCATGGCCCTGCGCACCTTCCGTGAGAGGCATGCGGGTGAAGCCGCCCTCCTGGAATGGAGCCGGACGGCTCGCCCCATCACCCGGCTCAAGTCCGTGAGCGACATCCTGGGGCTGGAGAAGCCAGACGCCACGCCCCCGTCCTCCGGGCCCAAGACGTCCAAGACCACACCCAGGGGTGGCACGGGTGTCCCGACGGCCAATGTCGGCGCCCGGAGTACCGCAACCAAGGCACAGACGGAGCTGTTCAACAGCCCACCGACGTTGCCGTATGGAACGCCTGTCCCGGCCGAAGTCCTCTCGGGAGCGAAGTCCACCCCTCCTGCCCGTTCCGAAACGAGCGCACTGGAGGCCAGAGGCGTGCGCCCCGCCCGCGAGCCCATCGTCTCCCAGGGAGCCAGACAAGGCCGGGCCGAATCCCTTTCGGATGACCCGTTACAGGACATCACCATCGAATCGCCGATGCTGACGGGCCGCACCATGACACCGCCCCAGGGAATGAAGCCCCCCATCGGCTTCAGGGGCAACGCGAGCCCCGCCGCCCCGCCGCCCTCCCCACGTCCCTCGGAAACACTCACAGGACCGCTGCGGATTGGCTCCTCGGAAGGTGTGTTCAGCCAGGTGGTGACCGTGGACCCCTCCGAGCTGACCCGCCACAGCGCCTTCCTGGGCACCACGGGAAGCGGCAAGACGACGCTGGCGCTCAACGTCCTGGAGCAACTGCTCCTCCGCGGCGTGCCCGCCATCCTCGTCGACCGGAAGGGGGACCTCGCCGCATACGCGCGGGACCTCTCCTGGGAGGAACATCTGGACGACCCCGCCCTCATCGAGCGGCGCCGCCTGCTGCGCGAGCGCGTCGAGGTCGCGCTCTACACGCCGGGCCGCTCCGACGGACGGCCGCTGGCCATCCCCGTGATTCCACGGGGCCTTGAAAGCCTGTCGCCGGAGGAGCGTGAACAAGGTGTGCAGCAGGCCGCGGACGCCATCGCGGGCATGCTCGAATACAAGACCAGCCCCAATGACAAGGCAGCCCGGGCGCTGCTCACGCAGGCCTTGCGCCTGTTGGTCCAGCGGCCTCCGGGCACTGAATTGACTCTGGAGATGGTCCAGAAGTTCGTCGCGGAGCAGGACGAGTCGCTCCGGCAGGAAACAGGGGGCCTGCCAACCAAGACGTTCGCCAAGCTCGCCCAGGACCTCGAAGTGCTCCGGCTCGACCTCCGCCCCCTGCTGGCAACGGGTGGAGAACGTCTGGACATCAGCGAACTGCTGGGGCTCGGCGCCGCGAGCACACCGGGCAAGACGCGGCTGAGCATCATCAGCACCAAGTACCTGGGAGACCTCAGCCGCGTCCGGTTCTGGGTGTCTCAACTGCTGCTGGAGGCGAACCGCTGGACCAGCCAGCACCCCGCCTCCAGGCTTCAGGCCGTCATGCTCTTCGACGAAGCCGACATCTATCTGCCCGCGACGAGCAAGCCCGCAACGAAGCAGCCGATGGAGAACCTGCTCAAGCGCGCGCGCTCGGCGGGCGTGGGCGTCATGCTGGGGACGCAGAGCCCGGGAGATTTGGACTACAAGTGCCGGGAGAACGTGCGCACCTGGTTCGTCGGCGGGGTGAAGGAAGACAACGCCCTGAAGAAGCTCAAGCCCATGTTCACCGAGGCCCGCATCGACGCCGAAACCCGCCTCCCCGGCCAGAAGCCGGGCCAGTTCCATGTCCTGCGCGAGGGGAAGGTCCAGCAACTGAAGGCGGACCGCTCCGCGATTCGCACCGACCAGCTCTCCGAGGACGAAATCCTCAAGGAGGCACGCCGCACGCTGGAACGCGGCTCACGCTGACCGCACGGAGCGTTCATTCCACCGAGCCCCCCGCCCGGGGGCCATGGACGACTCGAACTGGACGGAACGTTCCTGGTATCAAGCGCCTCGACATGAGCCGCCCGCCCTCCCCCACGCGCTTCCCGGACCGGACGTCCTTCGAGACATTCGTGGCCCAGGGCTACAACCAGGTGCCTGTGGTGCGGCGGCTTCCGCTCGGGGCGCTGCGTCCCGTGGACCTCCTGCGAGCCCTCCCAGCGGAAAGCCGGTTCCTGCTGGAGAGCACCCGGGTCAGCGCCGAGGGGCGCTATTCGTTCGTCGGCGCGAAGCCCTTCCTGCGCTTCACCGCGAAAGAGGGACAGTGCTTCATTGATGGCGCGCTCCAGCAGGGCACGCCGCGAGAGGTGCTGCGCTCGCTGCTGCGCCGGTGGCGTGGCGTGCGTCATCCCGGAATGCCGCTCTTCTGCGGCGGCGCGGTGGGCTTCTTCGGCTACGAGGCCGCGCACTGCTTCGAGTCCCTGCCCCGGCACCCACGGGACGACCTGCACCTGCCCGAAATCGACCTGTCATTCATCGATACCTTCCTGACGGTGGACCACCACGAGGGCCAATTGCTCGCGGTGGCCACGGGCTCGGATTGGGAGGACTGTGAGCGCAGGTTGGACGCGTTGGAGGCCCACGTCCGCACCGCGACGCCCACGGCGCCACGCGCGCCACCCGAGATGGATGGGCCCACCTCTGCGTATCGCTCCAACTTCACCCTCGATGCCTACCTGGACGCGGTCGAGCGCGTGCGCGAGTACATCCGCGCCGGTGACACGTATCAAGTCAATCTCTCACAGCGGCTGGAGGTGGACTTTCCCGGTGAGCCGCTCGCGCTCTACGAGACGCTGTCCGCCATCAACCCCGTCCACTTCGCCAGCTATCTCGAAGGTGACGGCTTCCACGTCGTCAGCGCCTCACCAGAGCGGCTGGTGCGCGTGGAGAACGGCCGGGCCACCACGCGGCCCATCGCCGGAACGCGCCGACGGGGCACGCCCGAAGAGGAAGCGCGCTTCGTCCACGAGCTGCGCACCAACGAGAAGGAGCGCGCCGAGCACGCCATGCTGGTGGACCTGGAGCGCAACGACCTGGGCCGGGTGTGCACCTATGGCTCGGTCGAGGTGACGAAGCTGATGGACATCGTCGAGTACGCCCACGTCCTCCACATTGAATCGGAGGTCGTCGGCCAGCTCGCGCCGGGCGTGGAGCCGCTGGACGTGGTGGGCGCGCTGTTTCCAGGCGGGACGATTACGGGCGTGCCGAAGATACGCACGATGCAAATCATCACCGAGCTGGAGCCACATGCGCGTGGGCTCTATACGGGCTCGCTGGGGTACCTGTCCTTCACGGGTGATTTGGATTTGAACATCGTCATCCGCACGCTGGTGGTGAAGGACGGCCAGGCCTACGCGCAGGTGGGAGGCGGCATCGTCCACGACTCGCAGCCCCGACAGGAGTACAAGGAGACGCTCAACAAGGCGCGCTCGCAACTCCTGGCCCTGGCATCGGTGGGGAGGCCGGGATGATTCTCGTCATCGACAACTTCGATTCCTTCACCTTCAACCTCGTGCAGGCGCTGGGTGCCCAGGGCGCCGAGCTGAAGGTGGTGCGCAATGACGCCATCACTGTCGCGCAGGTCGAAGCGCTCCGGCCCGACCACATCCTCATCTCGCCCGGTCCCTGCACGCCCCACGAAGCGGGCGTGTCCATGGACGTCATCCGGGCCCTGGGCGGGCGGGTGCCCGTGCTCGGGGTGTGCTTGGGGCATCAGTGCCTGGGCCAGGTGTTCGGCGCGAAGGTGGTGCGCGCACCGGTGCCCGTGCACGGCAAGACGGCGACCATCGAGCACTCGGGCCAGGGCGTCTTCCGAGGACTGCCCGCCCCCTTCACCGCGGCCCGTTATCACTCCCTGGTCGTGGACGCGGAGAGCCTGCCGGCGTGCCTGGAAGTGACGGCGTGGCAGGATGGGCTCATCATGGGCCTCAAGCACCGCGAGCTGCCGCGCCTGGAAGGCGTCCAGTTCCACCCTGAATCGTTCCTCACGCCCCAGGGGCCCCAACTGCTCGCCAACTTCCTGGAGCCGGCGCACTGAGCGCACGGGAGGCCGCCATGTTCTCCACGGTCGCGGTGGACGGTGAGGTACGGCGCTGGGAAGAACTGCACCTGCGGGACTTCGCGCAGGGCTTCTTCTTCGGCGCGGGCTTCTTCACCACCTTCCGCATCGAGGCCGGCGAACCCTGGTTCCTCGCCCGGCACCTGGCGCGGCTGCGCACGAGCCTGGCCGCCTTCCCCGGCGCCGTCCGCACGCCGACGTCGGAGCACCTCACTGAAGCCGCGGTGCGCGAAGCGATTGCGCGCTGCCTGCGAGCCGACGCCGCGATGGGCCCCACGTTCCGAGGTGTGGGCAAGTTGTCGGCAAGTGATGGCCGGGTGCTGCTCACCTTCCGCGAGCACGCCCCGGACCTGGAGCGGATGCACCGCGAGGGACGGGCCCTGGACAGTCAGGAGCCGGGGGCATACCGCCGCGGCGAGCCCACGCTGAATCACAAAGGCCTCGCCTACTTCCGGCAGTACAGCCTGATGGAGCGCCTGCCCCTGCTCGGCAATGAGGCCGGCGAGGTCTGCGAGCTGCCCACGGCCAACGTCTTCTTCCAGTGCGGCGGGGTACTCGTCACGCCGCCGCTGTCCGCGCCGTGTCTCCCCGGCATCATCCGCGAAGTGCTTCTGGAGGCCGGACAAGTGGGGACGCTGCCCATCGTGGAGCGGCCTGTCTCGTTCGCCCAGCTCGCGCAGGTGAGCGCCTGCGTCTTCACCAACTCCGCCCAGGTGGCCACCGGTGTACCGAGCCTCCTCTGCCGACCGCTCCCCACCAGTCTGGCGCTGGCCCAGGACATCCGGAGCCTCGTCGAGGCCGTCGCGGCGCGCGAGCGCTGAGGCCCACGCGGCGGATGTCTACGGCGCGGGGACCGCCTCGCGACCGTCCACGGGAGACGCGCGGCCCACGGGACGGATTTCCCAGACGGTGCTCCACACGGTGGGCCAGTAGGCGTTCGTCTCCAACCAGGCGACCTCGACTGCCCGCGCGCAACGGAGAGGCAGTGCAGCGAGTCCGGCGTGTACTCAACGCCCAGGCAGAAGAGGCTGAAGGCCGCCGTGACGCCGAAGACACCGAACCAGAAGGCCCGAGCGGGGAAGCCGCCACGCTCACGGGCCGCGGAATCGTCCATGACCCTGAAGTCTACACGCGGCGGGCGCGGCCTCAGGAGACGACGGAGAAGGACAACCCCTGGGACACTTCCTCGTCCGTCAACAACCGCCACGCGCCCTCGGGCACGTCCAGCGTCACGCCGCCCACAGCCTCGCGGTGCAGGGTCCGCACCGGATGTCCCACCGCCGCCAGCATGCGCTTCACCTGGTGGTTGCGCCCTTCCGTCAGGGTGAGCTCCACCACGTCCGGCGCGCGCAGCCGGGCACCCGCGGGCCGCGTCGGGCCGTCCTCCAGCACCAGGCCCTCGCGCAGCCGGCGGAGCGCATCCTCCGGTGGCAGCCCCACCACGCCCGCCACGTAGCGCTTGGGCAGGTGCCGCTCGGGCGACGTCCCGTGTTGGACCAGACGCTCGTCGTTGGTGAAGAGCAGCAACCCCGTGGTGTCCCGGTCCAGACGGCCCACCGCGAGCCACTCATAGTCGCGCAGCGGATGGGTGAGCCGCTCACGCAGACACTCGAACACGGTGCCCACGCCTTCCGCGTCCGAGCCGTGCACCACCAGCCCCGCTGGCTTGTGGAACATCAGCGCCAACACGGGCGCCTCCAGGTGCCGCACCCGCCCGTCCACCCGCACTTCCATCCCCGGACGCACTGGCGCGAAGGGCTCGTGCTCCACCCGCCCATCGAGCGTCACTCGCCCCTCGCGGATGGCCGCTTCCGCCTGGGCGCGAGGCATCACTCCGGCCTTCCCCAGGGCCCTCGCCAACCAGTCCGACCTTCCGGAGGCTTGCACGTCCTCCGGCCCCCTCCGTCGTGCCGCTTCCAGCCACCTCGGGGTCCGCTGCTTCCGCGCCATCTCCCCACGTCCTCTCTCATTCCACCCACCTTCGCCCGCGCCCTCCACCGCCCACCCGGCCTGCGTACCAGGCTCCGTCCAGGCCAGCCATGCAGCATGTCTACCTTCTGAGGCGAAGACACGCGGGGACGATGACCTGTGAAGCCCTCGCGACAGTTTCCCCCTCGGAACCTGAAGGAGTCAGCATGGGAAGCGTCATTGACGGCAGTATCCAAGGCAGCGGGTACGGGCAGCGCTCGAAAGAGGGCTCCCGCCTCGCCCGTGACGAGCCCGGTACATCCGGAATCGCGCAGGCCGGCAAGGAGCAGGCGAAGCAACTGAGCAGCGCCGCGAAGAAGCGCATCTACCACCAGGTGGAGAGCCGCCGGGGTGACGTGGCCAAGGGAATGCGGGGACTCGTCTCCACGCTGGAGAGCATCTCGGACAGGGACGAGGCGAAAGTGGCGCGGCCGTTGCTCGGCAGCGCGGCGGGACTGCTTCGCCGCACGTCCGACCGGCTGGAGAACGAAACCACCGAAGAGCTGCTCGCGGATGCCCAGACACAGGTCCGCGAGCGGCCCGGACTCTTCATCGCGGGGTGCGTGGCCGCGGGCTTCGTACTCGGCCGGCTCATCAAGTCCTGAGGGGAGCGCCCAGAACGGAACCCACGATTCCCCATCGGGACGGAGACGGCTTCGGAGCGCGCTTCTCCGAATTCACCGAGCAGGCATGCCGCCTGGTCCGCGCCGACCTGCGGGAGGAGGAACAGCAAGCGCCTGGCGGCCCAGCGAGTTCGAATCAGGAAGCATCCGACGCCTCCAGCGTCAGCGCGAGCCACATCGAAACGACCCGCGTGGAGGATTCAGGAAAAACGCGCTGATGGGCGGAACTCCCAGGAGGAGGCGGACCCGAACCCGCGACGTTGAAGGTGCGAGGCGCCGGGCCCAGGCAGGCGGGCTGTGCCCCTGGAACCAGGGATGTGCCCCACTGCCGTTTGACTCAGCCCGGAGCCTCTGCCATGTGCGCCGCCGTGGCCGTCCCTCCTGAACTCCGCACCGCCGTCAGTCATCCCCCGCCGCCGGGCCCCGCCGTCGCCTTCACCATCCGGCTGGGCGAGGCGCTGCACCGCTACGGCACGCCCGCACATCGCCTGGAGCTGCTGATGCAGCGGGTGTCGGAGCGCTTTGGACTGGAGGGGCGCTTCTTCTCCACCCCCACGTCCATCTTCTCGTCCTTCGGACCGCCGGAGGCCCTGCGCACCTCGCTCATCCGCGTGGAGCCGGGGGACATGGACCTGGAACGGCTGACGCTGCTGGACACGCTGGCGGACGACGTCATCCACGGTCAGGTGCCCCCGACGGAAGGGGCCCAGCGCGTGGACGCCATCCTCGCGCAGCCCGATCGCTTCGGCCCCGCGCTCCAGCTCCTGTGCTGGACGCTCGCGGGCGGCGCCGCGGGGCGGTTGTTCGGCGGAGGCCTCAAGGAGATGGCGGTGGCCGCGTTCAGCAGCCTGCTCATCGGCACCCTGAACGTGCTCACCCGGAAGCAGCCCTCCACGGCCCGGGTGTTGGAGCCGGTGGCCGCCATCCTGTCCTCCGCCGTCGCCGCGCTGGCCGCGAGCCTGATGGGGCCGCTGTCCGCGCAGGTGGCCACGCTGGCGGGCCTCATCGTCCTGCTCCCCGGCCTGTCCCTGACGGTGGCCATCAACGAGCTGGCCACCCGCAACCTCATCTCCGGCACCTCACGGCTCACGGCGGCGGCGCTCGTCTTCCTTCAGTTGGGCTTCGGCGTGGCCCTGGGCAGCCGGCTGTCGGTGGTGCTGCCCGAGCCGCCCGTGGCGCCGCTGCCGCCCGCGCTGCCGGACTGGACGCAGTTGCCCATGCTGCTGGTGGCCATCTTCGCGGTGTGCGTGCTCTTCCGCGCGCGCCCCAGGGATTGGGGCTGGATTGCCGGAGCCTGCACCTTCGCCTTCGCGGGGGCCCGTCTGGGCTCGCTGCTACTGGGGGCGCAGTTGGGTGCCTTTGTCGGCGCGCTGCTGCTGGCCATGGGCAGCAACGCGCTGGCCCGGCTGCGCAACAAGCCCTCCATCACCACGCTGGTGCCCGGGCTCATGCTGCTGGTGCCTGGAAGCGTGGGCTTCCGCAGCCTGTCATCCCTGCTGGAGCGGGACGTGGTGGCCGGCGTGGACACGGCCTTCTCCATGCTGATGGTGGCCGTGGCGCTGGTGGCCGGACTGCTGTCCGCCAACGCCCTGGTCCCCACGCGCAAGGTGCTCTGACTCAGCTCAGGCGGGTGACGTACACCGCCACCAGCGTCAGCAGGAAGTAGTGCACCAGTCCACCCGCGCCGGCGTAATCCTTCGCCATCCGCTGGCCGAAGAAGAGCGCCACCAGCGACACCGCGGAGAGCAGCGCGCCCCAGAAGGCCAGCGTCGCGCTGCCCGTGGCCACCAGCGACACCAGCCCCGCGGCGCTGAGCGCGCCCGCCGCCAGCTCCAGCACGGTGACCGTGGCCAGCATCAGCGGCACCACGCCGCGCAGGGGGCTCTTGGCAAAGTGGCCCGTGAGCCAGCCCAGGTTGCCCTTCCAGTCGATGACCTTGTCGAGGCCAGACTGGAGGAAGAGGATGGCCAGGAAGACGGCGCAGAGCGCCTGGAGCAGCCAGACAGTGAATTGGGTGGATTCGAAGGGCGGCATGGCGCGGCCACTCTAGCCGCCTTGAGGCCGGGCCCAAGCCTTCTTGGCAGGACAGCAGGCAGGCAGACAAAAGTGCCGCCCGTCCCTACCCTTCTGTGATGGCCGCCCTACCTTGACGGGTATGGCAACCGAGCAGACCGCCCGGCGGGTGTTCACTGG
The DNA here is from genome assembly GCF_006547355.1 of Myxococcus sp. AB036A. Classification (NCBI taxonomy): domain Bacteria; kingdom Pseudomonadati; phylum Myxococcota; class Myxococcia; order Myxococcales; family Myxococcaceae; genus Myxococcus; species Myxococcus sp. AB036A. The sequence continues at coordinate 98,565 of NZ_VHLC01000010.1, forward strand.
CCTCATCATTCTTTCCATCATCCTGCTGGCCCTGGTTGTCCGCCCGTTCGCCAAGGCCTTCTTCCTGGCGGCGGTGCTCGCGGGAACCTTCTACGGCGTCTACTCGCGGCTGAGCCGGAAGCTCCGCGGACACACCAACCTGGCGGCGGGGGTCATCGTCTCGGGCGTCATCCTGGCCCTGCTTCTCCCCCTGGGAGGTCTCACGGCCTTCATCGTCACCGAGGTGTCGGACGGCGTGAAGTTCGTCTCCGACACGGTACAGCGGGAAGGGGTGGAAGGACTGATTGGCAAGATTCCCAGCCCGGTGCGAGGCCCGGTAGAGGGACTGCTGAAGCGCATCCCCCTGGAGCAGGCCCAGCTCGACGAGACGCTCCAGCAACAGGTGAGCACCCAGGGCGGCACAGCGGCGCGGGCCGTCACCGGGGCGGTGGCCGCGACGGGCTCCATCGCGTTCCAGACGGTGATGATGCTCATCGCCCTCTTCTTCCTGCTGACGGAGGGCGCGCGGCTGGTGAGCTGGGTGGAGAGCGTCTCGCCCCTGCGGCGCGGCCAGACGCATGAAATCCTGCGGGAGTTCCGCAGCGTCTCCGTGGCGGTGCTCGTCTCGTCGGTGGCCACCGCGGGCGTGCAGGCGGTGGCGGCGCTCGTCGGTTTCCTCATCGCCCGCGTCCCCGCGGCGCTTTTCTTCGCGGGCGTGGCGTTCTTCATGGCGCTCATCCCCGCCGTGGGCGCCGCCATCGTGGTGCTGGTCGCCGCGGCGCTGATGTTCTTCAGCGGCCACCCGTGGGCGGCGCTGTTCCTCGCCATCTGGGGCACGGTGGTGGTGGGGCTGGTGGACAACATCGTGAAGCCGCTGCTGGCCAGGCGCGGCATGCACCAGCACGCGGCCATCGTCTTCTTCGCGCTGCTCGGAGGTCTGGCCGCGTTTGGTACGGTGGGCCTGCTGTTGGGGCCCCTCATCGTGGCCTTCTTCCTGGCCCTGCTGCGCATCTACGAGCGCGACTACGGCCGGCCCACGCCGCGCCCCGGAGACCCGACCACGCCCGGAGGTCCCAGCGGCGACGAGAGCCTCATCATCCGCCCGTCCGTGCTGTCGGCGGAGACGCGCGAGCGCGTGCCCCTGTCGCCCACGCCGCCGGAGAACCACTGAGGCTCCGCTCAAAACAACACGGCCCCGCTTCCCGCGCGAACGGGAAGCAGGGCCGCGAAACTTCAAGCGGGGAGGCTCAGAACGCCAAGCCGTTGACGCGACGGCCCGGCGAGGACTGCAGGCTGGACAGGCTGGTGTGCAGCACGAAGGTCGCCGTGGCGCCCAGGTCCGGGCTGCGGTTGGCGGACACGCCATCCGTGCCACTCACACCGGAGGACAGCACCGCGGACTCCACCACCGTGCCGGTGGCCGTCTTCACGGTGACGGTGTCACCGCTGTTGGACAGGCCCAGCGTGCCCGTGGAGGCGGACACCGCATTGGGCGTGCCGGCCGGGATGCCCGCCGCGCCGCCGAACACCACGATGACGCCGCCCGCCGCCAGCGAAGTGCCACTGGGGAAGGTGTGGCGCAGGCTGGCCGCGTCGGACACCGTCCACCCGCTCAGGTCCACCGCCCCGGTGCCCGTGTTCACCAACTCCACGAACTCGCCCACGACGTTCGAGCCCGGCTCGTTGACCATCACCTCGTTGATGATGACCTTGCCCGTGCCACCCGTCGGCGCCGTGGTGATGGTGAAGGCCGCGTTGCTGAGGTCGCTGACGCTCGCGTTGGACGCGTCGCTGATGCGGACCCGCGCGGTGGTGGTGGCGCTGGACGGCACCGTCCACGCGTAGCTGCCCGCGGAGGCGGCCGTGCTGGCGGCCAGGGTGCTCCAGGTGCTGCCATTGAGCGTGTACTCCAGCTTCACGTTCGTGATGCTGGTCGACGTCCAGGTGATGTCGCGCACGCTCCCGCCCGCCCAGCTCTCACCGCCGTTGGGCGACGTCACCGTGACGGAGGCATTGTTGCCGGGCGAGCTGTCGCCCGGGATGATGAAGTCCTTGATGACGGCCATGTGCTGCATGCCAGAGGCCCCGCTGTCACCGGACAGCGCGGGCGCGATGTCGCTCAGCGGCGAGTAGACGCGAGTATCCACCACCAGGCCGTTGGTGAAGGTGCTGCCACCGATGACGACGGGCGTCTGGTACGCGAACAGGTCGCTGTCCACCAGCACGTGGTCATACGGGGCGTTGCGGCTCGCGTTGGTGTTGGTGTTGCCATTCTTGTCCGCCGGGTGCGGGCCCGCCGTGCGCACCACCTGGGACAGCGTGCTGAACGCGGACTCGTTGCGGCTGCCGGTGTTCAAGTCTCCGCCGATGACGAGGTAGTCGCCCGCGGGGATGTTGGCCTTGATGCGGCTGACCAGATTGCTGGCCTCCGCGTTGCGGTTGCTGCTGCCCGTGGTGAGGAAGTGCACGCTCACCGCCCAGAGGTCCTTCGGGCCCGGCACGTCGATGCGCGCCCAGGCGAAGTCGCGGTTGGAGACGTACGGGTCATCCCACTCGCCCGAGGCGATGATGGGGTAGCGGCTGATGATGCCGTTGGGAATCTGCGCCCCACCCTCGCGGTAGTAGTGGAACTGCGTGCCGAACGTCGTGTCCACGAAGCCACGGATGTCCGCCGCGGAGTTCGACTTGTAGTTGAACTCCTGAATCATCACCACGTCAGCGTCCGTGCCCTGGAAGATGCGGATGCCGTGGCCCGGGTCGTAGTCCTGCCCGTTGCCGCTGGACGTGTTGGCCGCCAGCAGGCGAAGACGGACCTCACCCAGCGCGTCCTGCCGCTGCCCGACTTCCGCGCCGTCGAGCCCCACGGACTCCAGCGCCGAGTCCTCGCCACCACACGCCGCGAGCACCGCCAGCAACAGCGCGGCGGCATGTCGCCGCCAGTTCGACTGCACATGGCTTGAAGGAGTTGCGTCGTCACGCATGATGTCCGGTCCTGCCCCCTGACAAGGAGCTGTTGAGTGGTCGGATGAGACATCCACACGCTACCCGATTCACGGGGAATGCGATGCTCACCCGTCTCCTTTATCGAGCGAAACGCAGACACGTTGCGTGAAACATCGGTGAAACCGTCCGGGACGGGCACTACAGCGCGGCGGCGGCGGACAGGGCGACGGCGAGATAACGAAGGCCCTTGCCGAGCGTGACGAAGAAGACGAAAGGCAGCGGGCGCACCCCCAGCATTCCGCCGGCGATGACGAAGGCGTCACCCACCACGGGCATCCAGGACATGACGAGCGCGGGCGCGCCCCACTTCCGCGTCCAGGCCTCCACGCGCTGCATGCGAGGCCCCTCCTTCTCACGGCGCCGCGCGTACCAGCGCCCCAAGGCGCCTCCACCACCGCCCGCCACCCACCGGCCCAGCACGTAGAGCGACAGCGCGCCCAGCACGTTGCCCATGGTGGCCACTCCGATGGCGGTGACGGGCGCCGTCCCGCCGTAGACGAGCGCGGCCAGCAGCGCCTCCGACGGCACTGGCACCACGGAGCCCGCAAGCATCGCGATGAGGAACAGCCCCGGGAGGCCCCAGGCGGCGAGTACGGACGGGTCGGGCATCAACGATTCGAAGGTGAGAGCCCCCAAGCCTGCCATGCCCCCCGCCGCGGCGCACGCGCTCAAACACCCAGGGCGCAAGGTCTGCGCCCCATCCCACCCGCACGCAGGAATTGCGTCCCCTCCCCGCCCGTGGACAGGTGCCCCAGGGGAGAGAAGGCCGCGGCGCAGCGCTTGCTATGGGGAGGGGCATACACCCGAAAGGGAAGGAACGCCGCGCCCATGAGCAGCACCGTCGCCCCAGTCCCGAGCCCGAGCCAGAGCTCCGACCTCCGCCTCGTGCCGGTGGAGATTGCCCCCGAGACGTTCTGGGTGGGCAAGCGCGAGCCCGGCAACATCTTCTACGCCAACCCCTACCTGCTGCGCTTCCGCGGTACGGACAAGAAGACGCAGCGGCCCACGGAGTTCAACCTCCTCATCGACCCGGGCTCGAGCAGCGACTTCTCCACCATCCACACCAAGGTGACGTCGCTCATTGGTGGCATGGAGCGGCTGTCGGCCATGTTCATCAACCACCAGGACCCGGACGTGGGCTCGTCGGCGAGCATCATCTCCGCGCGCTACGCGCCCCGGGCCGGGCTGCTGTGCTCGGAGGACACCTGGCGGCTCATCGTCCACCAGAACCTGCCGCGCCACCGCTTCATCCCCACGGAGAAGTTCGCGCAGGGCCTCAGCGTGCCCACGGGCCACCGGTTGCTGCCGGTTCCCTCGCCCTTCTGCCACTTCCGCGGCGCCGTCATGCTCTATGACCCGCAGACGCGCGTGCTCTTCACCGGAGACCTCTTCGGCGGGCTCACGGACTCCAACGCCAAGGGCATCTGGGCGGACGAATCCGACTGGGCGGGCATCCGCGCCTTCCATCAAATCTACATGCCGGTGAACTCCGCGCTGCAACGCACGGTGGCGGCCATCCGCAAGCTGGAGCCGGGCGTGGAGATGATTGCGCCGCAGCACGGCCGCATCATCCGGGGGCCGCTGGTTCAGCAGTTCCTGGACCGGATGGAGAAGCTCCAGGTGGGCCTGGACATCATGGACGAGGCGCAGGACCGCACGCACCTGCAGGCCTGGAACTCCGTGCTGGACCGGGTGGTGGCGCTGGCGCGCGGCTACCTGGGCGACTCCGTGGAGGCCAAGCTGGCCGCGAGCCACGAGCTGTCGGACACGGCGCAGTACGACGGCACGCGGCTGGTGGTGAGCCGCCTGGGCAAGTGGACGCTGGAGCACGTGGTGGACCTGTTGTGCCACGGCGAGCCGCCGGAGATTGCCGGCCCCATCATCGTCGAAGCCACCAGCGCCGCGGCCGAGTACAACCTGCCCACGCCGCACCTCGACATCGAGGGCGTGGGGGCACCGTCCCACGTTTCGCTGCTCGACCCCTGACAGCGACGACGCAGACGAGACGAGGGAGGCCGAGGTGCACTCGACCGACGACGAAGAAGGCGTGGCGTACCTGGGGGGCGCCGCGCCGGAGCCGCAATTGCGGGTGACTCCGCCGCCGGCCATCGTGAAGCCGCCGCCCCGCGCCGGCCTCCCCCCTGTCCCGCAGCGGATGGAAACCCCTCCCGACGCGACATTCCATCCGGTGACGCCACCACCGGCCCTGTCGCTCGGGGAGACGCTGCGGCCGGTGACGCCCGTGTCGCCGCACGGCACGCTGCTCCAGGGCATCGTGGTGACCGCGACCTCCAGCGCCGTGCGAGGCCTGGTGCCCGGCCAGACGGTGGCTCAGCGGTACCGCGTGGAGCGCTGGCTGGGCGCCGGGGGCAGTTCGACCGTGTACGAGGCCACCGACCTTCACCAGGACATGCGCGTGGCCCTCAAGGTCCTCGCGGTGCCCCATGCGGATGCCTCGATGGTGGCGCGCTTCCGCCAGGAGGTGGAGCACGCCCGGGCGCTGGAGCACGTCAACATCCTGCGTGTCTTCGATGTGGGCGTGGACGGCGAGCGGCACTTCCTCACCGTGGAGTTGCTGGATGGCGTGGATTTGCGTCAGCGGCTGATGGAGCGGCGCGCCACGTTGGCGGAGGCGCTGCGCTGGCTCACCCACGCGACGGTGGCGCTGGAGCACGCGCACGGCCGGGGCGTGCTCCACCGCGACGTGAAGCCCGCCAACCTCTTCATCACCCGCACCGGCGTGCTCAAGCTGATGGACTTCGGGCTCGCCAAGAGCACGCACGTCATGGGGACGACGGCCCAGGGCGCGGTGCTCGGCACGCCGGAGTACATGGCTCCCGAGCAGGTGACGGGCAACCCCGCGGTGTCACCCGCCACGGACCTGTACGCGCTCGGCGTGGTGGCCTACGAGCTGTTCACCGGACAGCTCCCGTTCCGCCACCCGGAGCCCGTGCCGTTGATGTTCCTGCACGTCCAGGAGCGCCCCGTCCCGCCGCGCACATTGCGACCGGCGCTGCCGGAGCCCTTCGAGCACGTCGTGCTGCGGCTGCTGGAGAAACGCCCCGACGACCGCTACCGGTCCGCGGCCGAGCTCCGCACCGCGCTGGCGAAGCTGTGGCCCCACGCGCTGAATGGAGATGCGGCGGTGACGGCACGAGCACCGGCGCCGCCCCTCGCGCGCGCCCGAGCGCCGGGCCCGGGAGGCGGCACGGGCTGAGTGGAACGTGCCCGCCGTCACGCCTCCGATGCCGCTGGCTCCGTCCTGCCCGGAGCCAACAGCGCCAACCCAAGCGCCGCGACGGCCGTGAGCCCAGCGGCGATGCCGAACTGCAGGGCGAAGTGCCCGCTGGCCAGCGCGAGCAACGCCACCGCCAGTGAGCCGCCCAGAAGCCGCGTGGCGTAGAGCGCGCTGGTGACGATGCCCCGGTGGTGCCAGGGCGCGCGGGACTGCGGTCCAATCAGCGACGTGCTGGCGGCGGGCCCCAGCCCCAGGCCGAGCACCGCCAGCCCCACCAGCGCCGCGGGCACACCCCAGCCCCGTGCGGCGGCCCATGACAGCCACCCGGCCCCCAGCGCCGCCACCGCGAAGCCCACGCCAGCGCTCAGTCGCATGCCTCCGCGCACCAGCAGCTTCACGCCGAAGGTGGAGCCCACGGACCAGCCCAGCAGCATCGGCAGCAGCGCCAGTCCCGCCGCCAGCGGCGTGTGACCGCCCTGCTCCGTCATCCACAACGGCACCCACGCGGCCATGCTGTACAGCAGCGAGCCGCCCGCGATGCCGCCCACGATGCCGCTGAGCACCGCGCGATCTCTCAGCAACTCCGCCGGGAGCAACGGAGACACCGTCGTGCGTTGCTGCCACACCAGCAGCCAGCCCGCGCCCACGGCGGCCAGCGCGCAGGCCCACCGCAGGCTCGCGGCCCCCGGCTCCAACGAGAAGAGGAGCAGCGCCGCCGAGGAGCCCGCGAGCACGGGCCCCCACCGGTCCATGCGGACCTCCGGACGGCGAGGCGGGTCGCGGTAGGAGAGGTACAGCAGCGCCGCGGCGAACAGCCCCACCGGCACGTTGACCAGGAACACCCAGCGCCACGAGGCGTGCATCACCAGCCAGCCGCCAATGAGCGGCCCCACGACGTTGCCCGCGCCCCAGGCCCCCGTGAACAGCCCCTGCACGGCGGCGCGCTCACGCAGCGTGTAGAGGTCGGCGGAGATGGTGAGCGTGGTGGGCTGCAACGCGCCCGCGCCCAGGCCCTGGATGACCCGGAAGGCAATGAGCCCCGGCACCGAGTCCGCCAGGCCACACAGCGCAGAGCCCACCAGGAACAACCCCATGCCCGAGAAGAAGACGGGCTTGCGTCCCAGCCGGTCCGCCAGCTTCCCGGAAACGAGCACGCCGACGGTGGAGGCGAAGAGAAAGGCGGAGAACACCCACGAGTAGAGGTGCTGACCTCCCAGCTCCCGGGTGATGGTGGGCATGGCACTCGTCACGACGGTGCCTTCGAACGCGCTGACCACCAGGGCCAGCAACACCGCGCCCGTCGCGGTCCGCCGCGCCACGCCTGGACGCGCGCTGACCATGGGCTCCGCTGTGATGCCGCTTCCGTCCATCACTTCTCTGTACGCCCCAGGCCCCCATGCGGAAACCGCATCTTCCGCATAGGCTTCTTGCGGAATCCGCATGACCTCCGAACAGCTCCGAGCCTTCCTCGAAGTCGCCCGGGCAGGACGCCTGGCCACCGCCGCGCGCGGGCTGGGTCTGTCCCAGTCCGGCCTCTCCCGGCAGCTCCAATCACTCGAGGCCGCCCTGGGCACGCGCTTGCTCGTCCGCACGCCTGGGGGCGCGGTGCTGACAGACGCGGGAGAGCGCTTCCTGCCTCACGCCCAGCGCGCCCTGGACGCACTGACGGCGGGCACCTCGGAGCTGGAGCGGCTGTCGGGGACGCCACACGGCGTGGTATCGCTCGGCACGCTGCATACCGTGGGTGCGTACCTGCTGCCGGACATCATCCCGGCCTTCGCTCGCCAGTTCCCGGAGGTCCGGCCTCGGCTGAGTGAGGGACTGGCACCGGCCATGGAGGAAGGCGTGGCACGCGGCGCCCTGGACCTGGCCATCCTCTCCCTCCCCGTTCGGCGCGCGGACCTGGTGGCGCAGCGACTGTGGGAGGAGTCCCTGGTGCTCGCCGTCCCGCGTGGACACCGGCTGACGAAGTCAGGCAAGCCCGTGACGATGGACGAGGTCGTGGAAGAGCCCTGGGTCGTCATCCCCGGCATGAGCGGCACCCGGGCGATGGAGGCCGCCTGTGAAGCGCGGGGCGTGACACCCCGCCTGGCGGTGGAGACGGACAACGCGGAGGCCATGCGCCGCATGGTGGAGCGCGGCCTGGGCGTGGCGATGGTGCCGCAGTTGATGGCTCGAGACCACCATGCCCAGGGCTTCGATGTGGTGCCCCTGGCGCGCGCCGGGGTGAAGCGGCAGGTGGCGCTGATACACCGGGGCGAGGGCTACCTCACGGCCGCGGCGCGAGCGCTCAAGTCCTTCATCGTGGAGAGCGTGCGCGCCATGCCCGAACCCTGGGGCACGAGGAAGGCGGCTCCAGGCGCTCGGGTGCGCTAGCGTGCCGCGGCCGGTGGCGCCGTCTTCACGAGGCGAGGCCCCTCGAGACACGGAGACGCATCATGGCCCGGACGGACAGCTTCGTTGAGTACACGGTGGAACTGCTGGAGAAGCTGGGGCCCGTGAAGTCCCGGTCGATGTTCGGCGGCTGGGGGCTCTACCTCGGCGGCCGGATGTTCGGGCTCATCGGCGGCGGTCAGTTGTTCCTGAAGGTGGATGAGGTCACCAAGCCGGACTTCCAGGCCGCCGGATGCCGGCCGTTCATCTACGAAGGCATGAAGACCCCGGTGGAGATGGGCTATTGGACTCCGCCCGCGGACGCGGCGGATGACGCCTACGCGCTCCTGCCCTGGGCCCGGAAGGCCGTGGACGCGGCGAACCGGGCCGCGTTGAAGAAGACCCAGAAGACGGCGCGAAAGAAGGCGCCGGCGAAGAAGCGCACCTCGCGCGTCAAGCCGTCTTGATGGCCGCGGCGTCCTCCAGCCCCAGCTCGACGACGGACGCCTCGCGCATCTTGAACTTCTGCACCTTGCCCGTCACCGTCATCGGGAACGCGTCCACGAACTTCCAGTAGCGGGGAATCTTGTAGGACGCGATGCGGCCCGTGCAGAACCGCGTCAGCTCCTCGGCGGTGAGCGTCGCGCCGGGCTTCATGCGCACCCAGGCCATGACCTCCTCGCCGTACTTCTTGCTCGGCACGCCAATGACCTGCGTCTCGCTGACGCCTGGGTGCGTGTGGAGGAACTCCTCGACCTCGCGCGGGGAGATGTTCTCACCGCCCCGGATGATGGTGTCCTTGATGCGGCCCACCACCTTCACGTAGCCCTCGTCGTCCATCACCGCGAGGTCGCCCGTGTGCATCCACCCGGCGGCGTCCACGGCCGCGGCGGTGGCCTCGGGGTTGGCCCAGTACCCCAGCATGACGCTGTACCCACGCGTGCACAGCTCGCCCGGCGAGCCGCGAGGAACCACCTCACCCGAGCCCGCGTCGATGACCTTGACCTCCAGGTGCGGATGCACGCGCCCCACGGTGGACACGCGCTTGTCCAGCGGCTCGTCCAGCGCGCTCTGCGTGGACACCGGCGACGTCTCCGTCATGCCGTAGCAGATGGTCACCTCGCGCATGTGCATGCGCGACTGCACCTGCTTCATCACCTCCACCGGGCACGGCGAGCCCGCCATGACACCGGTGCGCAGCGTCGACAAATCGAACTCACCGAAGCGCGGATGGTCCAGCTCCGCGATGAACATCGTGGGCACGCCGTACAGCGACGTGCAGCGCTCGGCCTGCACCGTCTGGAGCACCGTCAGCGGGTCGAACGCCTCGGCGGGAATCACCATGGTGGCGCCGTGACTGGTACAGGCCAGGTTGCCAATCACCATGCCGAAGCAGTGGTAGAATGGCACCGGGATGCACACCCGGTCCTCGGGGCCGTAGCGCAGGGCCTCCCCGATGAAGAAGCCATTGTTCAAGACATTGTGGTGCGACAGCGTGGCGCCCTTCGGGAAGCCTGTCGTTCCCGACGTGTATTGGATGTTGATGGCGTCATCGAACTGGAGCGACGCCTCGCGGGCTTCCAACGCGTCCTCTGAAACATCCTCCGCACCATCGAGCAGCCGCTGCCAGTCGTCCTCCAGGACGAGCGCCGCCGCCAGGCTGGCACAGCGCGGTTGGACTTCTTTCACCATGCCCCGGTAGTCCGTCTGCCGGAAGCCCCGTGCGTGGAGCAGCACCTTGGTGCCGGACTGGTTGAGGGCGTACTCCAGCTCCGAGGTGCGGTAGGCCGGGTTGATGTTGACCAGGATGGCGCCAATACGGGCCGTGGCGTACTGGACGGCCACCCATTCGAAGCGGTTGGGGGACCAGAGCCCCACCCGGTCCCCCTTCTGAACGCCCAGGGCCATCAGCCCCCGGGCCACCTGCGAGGTGAGCGCCCAGAGCTGTTGATACGTGGCCCGAAACCCCTGGGACGCCACCACCAGGGCCTCCCGGTCACCGTGGCGCTCGACGGTGCGGCGCAGGTTCTGGCCAATCGTCTCCCCCAGCAGCGGGGTGGTGCTGGTGCCATGGGCGTAGGAAGGGACCGGGTTTTGGGACATGGCGTCATCGTCCCGCCGAGCCGGACACGCGGCAAGCGCCGCGAACCACCGCTGTCCAGCGCGTGGCAGGGGGGCATGGGGGAAGGCGGCATGCACTGCCAGCGAGGGCCCCCCGGGGGGCCAGTCCCCTCCTGGGAAACGACAGTCAGCCCTGAAATCAGCCATTACGCCGTGCAGCCAGCCCACGCACCGCGTTAGAAACCGGGACTCATGGATGACTCCAACGCCAGGCTGGTCGCGGCCCTGCTGGAAGCCCGGCAGCGACACTGCTTCCCTGCGGACGTACGGCGCGCTGCCCCCGAATTCGTAGGCCAGGTGCTCGGCCTGCTCTTCCCCCACTTCGCCGAGCGCCTGGAGTGTACGGCCGCGGCCGTCCACCGCGACGTCACCACCGTGGAGGCCAGCCTCCACCGCATCCGGGACACGCTGGCGCCCCTGTACCCGGGCATTGAACGGGACTTGCCGGCGCGCTTCATGGAGCGGCTGCCCGGCCTCTATGACTGGCTGCGACAGGACGCGGACGCCATCTTCGAGGCGGACCCGGCCGCACGCACCGTGGACGAGGTCATCCTCACCTACCCGGGCTTCACCGCCATCGCCATCTACCGGGTGGCCAACGCGCTGCACGCCCTGGGCTTCCCGCTGCTGCCTCGCTTGCTCACGGAGTACGCGCACCAGCGAACCGGCGTGGACATCCACCCGGGTGCCACCATTGGCCGGCGCTTCGTCATCGACCATGGCACCGGCGTCGTCATCGGTGAGACGACGCTCATTGGTGACAACGTCAAAATCTATCAGGGCGTCACCCTGGGCGCGCTCGTCGTGGAGAAGGGGCTGACGGACAAGAAGCGTCACCCCACCATCGAGGACGACGTGGTGGTGTACGCCAACGCCACCATCCTGGGCGGAGAAACCGTGGTGGGCCGGGGCAGCATCATCGCCGGCAACGCCTGGCTCACGCAGAGCATCCCCTCTCAATCCGTGGTTACCCGCCGCAGCGAGGTGCGTCAGCGCGGCGAGAACGGCTCGCTGGACGCACTCGAATTCCACATCTGACCCACCGACGAGGCCCCCGACATGAAGGTGAACAACATCCTGGAGACCATCGGAAACACGCCGCACGTGCGCATCAACCGGCTGTTTCCGTCCCGCGTGACGGTCCATCTGAAGCTCGAGCGCGCCAACCCGGGCGGCAGCATCAAGGACCGCATCGCGTTGTCCATGATTGAGGACGCGGAGCAGCGTGGCCTGCTCAAGAAGGACAGCGTCATCATCGAGCCGACCAGCGGCAACACCGGCATCGGCCTGGCCATGGTGGCGGCGGTGAAGGGCTACAAGCTGGTGCTCGTCATGCCGGAGTCCATGAGCGTCGAGCGCCGCCGGCTGATGGCCGCCTACGGCGCCACCTTCGAGCTGACCCCGCGCGCGCAGGGCATGAAGGGCGCCATCGCTCGCGCCAATGAGCTGCTGTCGCAGGTGCCCAACTCGTGGATGCCGCAGCAGTTCGAGAACGAGGCCAACATCGAGGTCCACCGCCGCACGACGGTGCAGGAAATCCTCAAGGACTTCCCGGAAGGGCTGGACTACCTCATCACCGGCGTGGGCACCGGCGGGCACATCACCGCGTGCGCCGAGGAGCTGAAGAAGGTCTGGCCGAAGCTGAAGGTCTTCGCCGTGGAGCCCACCAAGTCGCCCGTCATCAGCGGCGGCCAGCCGGGCCCGCACCCCATCCAGGGCCTTGGCGCCGGCTTCATCCCGAAGAACCTGCACAAGGACGCGCTGGACGGCGCCATTCAGGTGACCGAGGAGGACGCCTTCGAGTTCACCCGCCGCGCCGCGCGTGAGGAGGGCATCTTCGTGGGCATCTCCACCGGCGCCGCGCTGTCCGCCGTGAATCAGAAGCTGGGCGAGATGACCGACGGCAGCCGCGTGCTCGCCTTCAACTACGACACGGGCGAGCGCTACCTCTCCATCGAGCCGCTCTTCCCGGCCCAGTAGTCCAAAGGGCCCTCAGCCGCGGTGCGTCCGCACCAGATCCACCAACCGGTCCATCTCCTCGGGCAGGTTGTAGAAGTGGGGTGAGAGGCGGACGCGCCCGCGGCGCACCGAGAGGGCCACCTCCCGTCCGGCGAGCCACGCGCCGAGCGCGCGGGCCTCGCCCTCCGGAGGCAGGAACGTGAGGGTGCCCGCCCGGTGCTCCGGCGCGGGCCCCACGTCGCAGCCCAGCCCACGCAGCCCTGTCTCCAGTTGGCCCAGCAGCTCGCGGATGCGCGCGGAGATGGCGTCCACCCCCACCTCGTGAAGCAGCTCCAGCGCGGCGCCCAGGGCGTAGATGCCGGTGTACGCGGCGCTGCCCTCCTCCAGCTTGCCCGCGTCCGGGCGCAGCTCGAAGTGGCTGCGGTTGAAGTTCCAGGCATCGGTGGTGCTGCGCCAGCCCACCAGCACGGGCCGCAGCCTGGGCAGGACGTCCTTGGCCACGTAGAGGAAGCCGATGCCGGCGATGCCCAGCATCCACTTGTGGCTGTCCGCGCTGAGGAAGTGGACGCGGCTCTTCTTCACGTCCACGGGGATGCAGCCCACGCTCTGGATGCCGTCCACGCAGAAGAGGACGCCCGCCCGCTCGCACAGGGCGCCCACCGCGTCCAGGTCCGTGCGGTAGCCGGTGGCGAACTGCACGGAGGAGACCGCCACCAGCCGGGTGCTCGGGGTGAGCGCGGCGGCCACGGCTTCCGGCGTCACGCCCCCTTCGGGCGTCTGGATTTCGCGCACGGTGACGCCGCGGTCCTTCAGGTGCAGCCAGGGATAGACGTTGGAGGGGTACTCCAGCGAGGATGCGACGACGACCTCGTCGCCGGGCTTCCAGTCCAGCCCCTCGGCCACCAGGCCCAGGCCGTGGCTGGTGTTGCGCACGAAGGCAATCTCGCCGGGCTCGGCGTTGATGAGGCGGGCGGCCAGGCCCCGCACGCGCTCGCAGTGGGCCTCCCAGCCGCGCTCGTGCTTGATGCCGTGGTGGACGATGTCCTCCATCCACCCGCGCACGGCCTCGGCGGCGCGCAGGCTGGTGGGGGCCACACCGGCATGGTTGAGGTAGAGCTGCTCCCTCAGCACGGGGAAGAGGTCTCGGTAGGACTCGAGCGAGCGCGTCATGGTGCCCGGAGTGTAGCCACGTCGCCGCGCCGCGCCGTACTTCGTGCAGGCCGGGTGTCCGCCGTGGACAGACGCGGTGGTTTTTCCGTCCCACCGTTGGATGCGATATGCGTCGGGTCCTGCTCGCCGCGGAGGACCCATGCGCCGCACCATCCTGGACGCCATGAGGAACACGTTGTTCGTGGGCGCCGCCCTGCTGGCGGGCTGCGCGGGAACCGTTCATGCGCCCTACCCGCCCATCCGCGCGGACCTGTCCCCCGCCGCCCTGGAGCGAGGGGCCGCCATCTTCCACGCGAGCTGCGAGTCATGTCACCGCGGGGGCGACGCGGAGACGGCGTCGGGCGCGCCGCTGCGCGAACTGCCCTCGTACATGGGGCGCTTCTACGCGGCGAACCTCACGTCGCATGCCGAGGCGGGCATCGGCGCCATGACGGATGAAGAACTGGCGCGAGCCATCCGCTACGCCGTGAGCCGCGACGGGCGGCTGATGGTGATGCCCAGCTACGGAATGGGCGACGCGGACCTGGCGGCGGTGCTGGGCTTCATGCGCTCCGGGCACCCGCTCTTCACGCCGGATTCAGTGCCCGCGCCCCCGTCGAAGTTCAGCTTCTTCGGCGGCATCGGCTTCCGCTTCATCACCGGGAATGAGCCAGTGGAACGGCCCGCCTCGGGCATCCCCGTGCCGCCCAAGGCGGCGACCCGGGAGTACGGCCACTACATGGCGCATGACGTCTATGACTGCGCCTCGTGTCACACGGATGGCTTCAGCCCTCGGAAGACAGAGGGCGATGACGTGTTCGCGGGTGGCATGGCGTTCGTCGACCCGGAGGGAAGGAACGTTCATTCCAGCAACATCACGTTCCACGAGACGGGGCTGGCGCATTGGACGCTGGAGGACTTCACCCGCGCGGTGCGTGACGGACTTGCACCGGATGGCTCCGTGCTGCGCTCGCCCATGCCTCGCTTCCGGGGCATGGACGAGGTGGAGGCGCGAGCGCTCTATGACTATCTGCGCTCGGTGCCGCACAGGAAGAACGCGGTGAAGGGCGCGCGGCCGCGGCTCACCGCGGAGTCAGTCCGCCCGGACTGGGGCGCGGAGGAGACGGAGGAGCAGAGCGCGGAGGCACTCCCCGATGCGGCGCAGGCCAGCGCGCCCGATGAAACGCGCACGGGAGCTGCTCCCAACGCCAGCGCCTCCGTGAAGGGAGCAGGGGAAGAAACCTCGAATCCGCTGGTTTCCCCCGCGCAACCTCCGGACAGCCATCAGGGCACACGGGGAGAAGACGCCCATTCCGCAGTGACGTCTTCGGCCTCGGCGACCGCTTCCGGCTCGGCGATGCACACAACGCCCGGAGCCACCGACAAGAGCGCGGCCTCGGCACCGTCCGCGAAACACGATGCGGCCAACACCGCTGCGGCCGGTCCCTCGACGCCGGCCAGCAAGCCCACCCCCACTCGTAAGCCGCGCCCCGCTGCGCCCAAGGTGGACGCCCCCGCCCTTTTCGTGAAGCTCGGCTGCGCGAGCTGCCACGCGCCTGGCGCGCGGTATCACGACCGGCTCGCCAAGGTCGCCTCGCGCAGCGAGGCCGAGCTGGTCCGGTGGGTGCGAAACCCCGAGCAGTTCCTCCCCGGCACGCCCATGCCCACCTACGCGGAGTTGATTGACGAGAAGACCGCGCGTGCGCTGGTGCGCTGGGTGAAGGCGGGAGGCCTGGCCACGCTGCCCTCCACCTCGCGCTGAGCCGCGCCCCGAAGCACGCGGAAAAAACGCCCCGGAAATGACCGAGGAAAACCCCTGCTGGCGTATCCCGTTTGGAAGTTCTCAGCTGGCACCTCGTCGAGGCACCCGCTGGGCGCGTACCACCCCGGTGCCAACCGGCCCCAGCCCCGGGGTGGTGCGTGGGACTTCCCACCGCACCGTCGGCTGGCACGCCAGCGTCTCCGGCTACAGGGACGGCTGCACCCGCGCCGCCGCTCGCGTACGGTGCGCCGCATGACGGAGTGCCTCCTCAACGTCGACCTGGGCGAGCTTCCTGCTGAAGACGAACAGCTCTACGCGCTGGCCCACGTGGCGAACATCGCTTGCGGCGGGCATGCCGGGGATGATGCCTCCATGCGCCGGGCGCTGGAGCGGTGCGAGCGGCACGGCACGCGCGTGGGCGCGCACCCGTCCTACGAGGACCGCGAGGGCTTCGGCCGCCGCGCGCTCGACGTCACGCCGGAGCACCTCCAGGCGCAAGTGGCCGCGCAGTGCGGCCGGCTCGCGAAGCTGGCGGCTGACCGTCATCTGCCCGTGACGTACGCCAAGCCCCACGGCGCCCTGTACCACGCAGCCAATGCAACACCGGCCCTGGCCCGCGCGGTGGTGGCGGGCATCGTGGAAGCGCTGGGGACCGCCGTCACGTTCATTGGCCCCGGCACGGGCGCACTGCACGACGCGGCCCTGGCGGCGGGGCTGGCCTACGCCCGTGAAGGCTTCGCGGACCGAGGCACCCGGCCAGACGGCTCGCTGATTCCCCGAGGACAGCCCGGCGCGGTGCTGACCGACCACGCCCAGGCGCGGGCCAACACCGTGCGCCTGGCCACCAGCGGCAGCGTGGACACCGTCTGCGTTCACGGCGACACGCCCGGCGCGGTGGAGCTGGCGCGCGAGGTCCGCGCCATCTTGGACGCGCTCGCTCTTCGCGCCGAGCCCCTGGGTGAAGGCGCCCTGCGACTGGTCCTTCCCGAGGGACTGGAGCGGCGCGCCACGCTCGAAGCCCTCTGTGCCATGCCCGGCGTCCTCGACGCCGTCATCACCGAGGAGCACGCCTGCGTGTACTTCGCCCCGGATGCGCCACCCGAGGAGCCTCGGCTCGCGCTGGCGCGGTTGCTGCGCATCCCAGCGCCAGTGGCCAGCCGGCCCCTCACGACCATCTCCGTGCACTACGACGGGCAGGACTTGCGCGCGGTGGCGGAACGCGCGGGCCTCACCGAGGACGAAGTGGCGCGGCGCCACACGGCGCGCGAGTACACGGTGCGCTGCGTGGGATTCCTCCCCGGGTTTGCCTATCTGGGCGAGGTCGACCCGAGCATCGCGGTCCCCAGGCTGGCCACGCCCCGCACGCGAGTCCCTGCCCTGGCGGTGGGAATCGCGGGTGGGCGCACGGGGGTGTATCCCTTCGCATCGCCTGGAGGCTGGAACCTCATCGGCACCGCGCTGGACTTCACCGCCTTCACACCCGAGGAGGGCTCGGTGCTTCAGCTCGGGGACCGGGTGCGCTTCAAGCGGGTGGACCGATGACGGGCTGGCTGGACATCACGGGCGTGGGTGCGCCCGCCACGGTGCAGGACGCGGGACGGCCGGGGAAGATGCACCACGGCGTGCCTCCGGGAGGACCGCTGGTCCCGGAGCTTCTCGCCCTGGCCAATCTCGCCGTGGGCAACGCGAGTGGAACGGCGGCGCTGGAAGCCTTCGGCCGGTTGGAGCTGCGCGCCCGAGGCCGAAGCGTTCGCGTGTCCATGGACGGACACGCCTTCACGCTGGCGGATGGAGAGCGCCTCACCGTCCCCGCGCCCGAGTCGACGAGCGTGCGCTATGTCGCGGTAGACGGCGGGCTCGCCGTGCCGGAAGTGCTGGGAGGACGCGGCACACTGCTGGTCGCGCGCCTGGGCGGACATGAAGGCCGCCTGCTGCGTTCGGGAGACAGCCTGCCCCTGGGTGAGGCGAACGAGCGCGCCGAGGCGCGAGCGCCCGGTGCGTCACTGGATGCAGCGGCGCCCATCCGCGTGACGCTCGGACCGGACAACCGCCGCTTCGAACCAGCAACCGTGGCCACCCTGCTGTCGGGCGCCTTCACCGTGTCCGCCGCCACGGACCGCGTGGGGATGCGGCTCCAAGGGCCATCGCTCACCCATGGCGACGAAGGCACGGGCACGTCGCGCCCCATGGTTCGTGGGGCCATCCAGGTGACGCTTTCAGGAACGCCCATCGTGCTGGGCCCCGACCATCCGACGACAGGTGGCTATCCACTCATCGCGACAGTCATTCGCGCCGATTGGGGACGACTGTGCGCCCGCCGCCCAGGCGCCGCTGTCCGGTTCCAGGAAGTGAGCCTGGAAGAGGCACGGGAAGCGTGGCGGCACCACTCGGAGCACTTCGGTATCGGCACGCGCCCCGCGAAGCCGTAAGCCGCGGCGCCAGGGTTCAGGGCGCCTCCAGCTCTGGGGGCCATAGCGCACCCAGGTCCAGCTCCAGGTCCTCGAATGGCTCGGCGCGCACACACGCATCCCCCGAGTACTGCCGCCGCGCGACCCATTCGCCTTCCCGTCGAGCGAAGACCTCCAGGGCCTTCGCTGTGGGGTCCACCAGCCACACGTGCCCCACGCCTTCGCGCGCGTAGATTTCCCGCTTGCGGTTCCTGTCCAGCTTCCAGGTCGACGGAGATAGCACCTCACAGACCCAGTCCGGCGCCAGCGTGAAGAAGGGGACGCGCCGCATCATCGGCATGCGCTCGCGGCGCCATCCCGCGATATCCGGCACCAGGACGTCCTGACCGACGTGCAGCTCGGGCTCGGTAACAATCCACCACCCTCCCGGCGCTCGCTGCCCGACCTGGAACCGGGAGACGAGCAGCCCGCCCAGGACGGAGTGCGCCACCGCATGCGGGCTCGCGGGCCTCGGCAATGCGATGAGCTCACCATCGATGATTTGCCCGACCATGTTCTCGGGCAGCGCCACCAGCTCTTCATAGGTCGCGGGACGCTTCGTCTCATTCCCCATCTCGGGACTCCCCAGGCCAGCCGCCTCCCACCCCTCTATCATCCGTATTGCCTCCCCCAAGTGGAACCCCACCTAAAACAGCGTGTCCAATGATTCCTACCTCAGGGGTCCGACATGCCTTTGGGAGCAGGCCAACAACTTGGGGGCAGGCCAACAACAAGGTGGATCTGCACGAGCATCGAAGGCTCCAGCCTCAAATCGAGCAGGCACTCAACGCCCCCATGAAGGAGACCCTCCACGGCATCCGGATGCAGGCCCTTGAGGCGAACACCAATGCCCTGTGCTTCCCCGCCATCCTCGTGGGCAAGGCAGTGGAGCGGACGCGCATGGAAGGCCGACCCCGCCCCCCTGAGCTCCAGCATCCAGAGGACGCAACTTTTTCCGGTTTCAACCGATACTGAAGAAGATGAGTCCCCCAAAAATCGGTTTCCGCGCCCCTGCCCGTCCCACCGAGCTCCGCGAGCCGCCCCGCCCCGCTCGCAACGAGGTCAAACCCCAGGCCAAGGCCCAGGTGACCCGGCCCGGCATGTCCGGGGTGTCCCAGTTCGAGTCCCCGCCCTCCCGGCAACAGCCCGTGGCGCTGAACGCCCCCGCGGCCCTGGCGCGCGGCCCGAGCGTCGCTCCGGGCAGCTATCCCACCGCCGCGGACGTGCGGAACATCGCCGCCATGCAGGACCCGGTGGCGCGCAACCATGCGATTACCCAGGGCTATTCGGACCTGTCCAACGCCATGGGTCAGCTGCTGGGCACGGAGAACGCCAACTGGTCCACCTTCGCGACCTGGGCCTCGAAGCAAGCCGGCGTGAGCATCCGTGGCGAGGACATGCCCAAGTTCTTCACGGACGCGCTCAAGGGCGCCGACGGCGTCATGGGGCCGATGTCCAAGGTGGACGACCTGCTGCGCAAGCTGGGCCTCCCCTCGCTGCCGCTGGGTGACATCGCCTCGGCGGGCAATCAGGCCCTCCAGAACGTCAGCAAGGCCATCGCCGACGGCAACAAGCTGGTGTTCGAGGAGGTGGGCCAGGAGTTCGCCCGCTTCGTGGAGACCTTCCAGGGCGACACCCAGCATGACGCCGCCAAGGTGGAGCAGTACCTGAGCGGCTTCCCCGCGGACAAGCCGCTGCTGAAGGAGGCCTTCGGCCACTACGCCCAGGCCATGTTCGAGAAGGACCCGAACAAGAAGGCCGAGCTGATGCTCCTGGCCAACGACAAGGTGGGCCTGCACGAGCAGACGCAGCTCCAGCCCTACGTCGAGAAGGCGCTCAACTCGCCGGTGAAGGACACCTTCCGCGACATCCTCAAGCAGACCGTCGAGTCGCAAATCAATGCGCTCCCCTTCCCCGCCAACCTCGCGGGCAAGGCGGCCTTGAAGACGGGCCTGGTGGACGCGGCGCTGAACCCCGTGGTGGATGGCGTGGCGAACGTGTTCCGCCGCGTCGCCACCGAGCACATGATGAAGCTGGCCGTGCCGGGCAGCGCGCTGAAGCTGGGCAATGATTTGCCGCCGCCTCCGGGCATGGAGTCGACGCTCTTCCCGCCGCACCTGCGCTCCATCGAAAACCCCGAGCTGCGCGCGCTGCTGGGCCAGCTCGACAAGAGCCAGGACAGCCTCAAGGGCTCCGGGGCGAAGGACTGGAGCAAGCTGGACCAGCGGATGAACTACATCGTCGACCTCTTCCGCTCGCGGCAGTCGGACCCGGCGCTGTTCGACCCGCCGTTCGGTCAGCGGGGAACCTACCCGGTGGCGCCCTCGGCACCGCGCGTCTCCTAGGCGCGCGGTTTCAAGGCTCACGCCTCGTCGACGACGAACTGCTCCAGCCGGGCGATGCCCAGCTTCTTCATCCGGCTCTGGAGCGTGGACGGCTTGAGCCCCAGCAGCGCCGCGGCCCCATTGGCGCCGTAGACGCGGCCCCGCGTGAGCGTGAGCACTCGCATGATGTGCTCGCGCTGCACGGCCGCCAGCGTCAGCACGGGGGTCAGCTTTTGCCCTCCCACCGCGGGCGCCGGCTCCTCCGGCAGGGCCGTCACCCCGGCCGCGCCGCGCGTGGGAACGTCGAAGGACTCAGGCCCCAGCTCCGTCCCTCGCGTGAGGATGGTGGCCCGCTCCAGCGCATTGGCCAGCTCGCGCAGGTTGCCCGGCCACTCGTAGGCCTCCAACCGCACCAGGCCCTCTGGCGTCACCCGCATGCCCCGCCGTCCCGTCCGGTTCGCCTGCTCCTCCAGGAGGAAGGCGCACAGCTGCGGCAGGTCCTCGCGGCGCTCGCGCAGCGGCGGCAGGCGCAGGGGGAACACGCTCAACCGGTAGTAGAGGTCCTCGCGGAAGCGCTTCTGGGCAATGGCTTGCTGAAGGTCCACGTGCGTGGCCGCCAGGATGCGCACGTCCGCGCGCACCGTCTTGTCGCTGCCCACCGGCTCGAATGTCTTCTCCTGCAGCGCCCGCAGCAGCTTCGCCTGGAGGTCGAAGGGCAGCTCGCCCACTTCATCCAGCAGCAGCGTGCCGCCATGCGCCATCTGGAAGCGTCCGGCCCGGTCCTTCGTGGCGCCGGTGAAGGCGCCCTTCACGTGGCCAAACAGCTCGCTCTCCAGCAAGCCCGCCGGAATGGCAGCGCAGTTGAGCGTGACGAAGGGCTGGTCCGAGCGGGCGCTCCAACGGTGGATGGCGCGGGCCAGCCGCTCCTTGCCCGTGCCCGTCTCACCGGTAATCAGCACCGGCGTGTCCGTCTCCGCCACCTGCCGCGCCCGCCGCGCCAGGTCTCGCATCACCGGGCTCTTCGACGTCTCGAGGATGCCCTCCGAGTCTCCGCCGAGCTGCGCCTCCAGCAGCTTCGCGTGCTCGTGGTCCTGACGGTGGAGACGCTCGAAGGTGGCGCGCTGCTCGGCCGACTGGATGGCCGTGGCCAGCATCTGCCCGTACACCTCCACCAGGTCCACCACCGGCTGGGGGTACGTCTCACACTCCGCGCGGTCCAGGGAGAGCACGCCGTAGCAGCGCTCACCCGCGCACAGCGGCACCACCATGCACGAATGCCCCGGCGGCAAATCCAGCACGCCGTCGAAAGGGTCTCCATCCCCGTGGGCATGGTCCTCTTCCGTGAAGGCCTTCGCCCGCCGCGTCTCCAGGGCCTGCCGCAGCGAGGGGAACTCCGACAACTGCAACGAGTGCTGCCGCACCTTCGCGTTGGCCAACGGCCCTCGCGCGGCCACCGACACCAGCCGGCCCTCCTTCAGGAGGAACACCGTGGCCAGGTCGAAGCGCACCACCCGCGTCAGCCAGTCGAGCCCACGGCGCAGCAAATCCCCGACGGAATCCTCCGCCGTTGCCAGCTCGAGGAGGTCCCGAGCGTCCTTCGCACCGTCGATGGCGCCTGAAAAGTCGTCCTGCATACCTACGAAATAATAGGGTTCCACCGAAATTGCAGTGAGGCCGGCACCGAGATTTCGTGCCCCACCGTCCAGGCAACCACTCCAGGCCGGAAGATCCGTCGCAACTCCCGGAACACAAAGAGATTCTTTTGAACATTCGGGGAGGGGCCGCCTTGTAGGTGAACGGAGCACGCGTTCGCGGCCGTACATTCGAGCCATTGCCTGTCCGGAGTGGGTGCAACCACGCGGCACTTCTCGTATTTTCCGCCCGCTCGTGAGGACCACGGGCGGCCAGTCTCCCCCGGTTCGTCGATCCACCGAAATTGCAGTGGCGAAACGCACCGAGATTTCGTTAGACACCGGCCCAGCGGCACCGACCCAGCGGGGGCGAATTCCAAACCCCTGGAATCATTGATTCGAAGTTCTGGCACGGTGAATGCTAAGCGGTAGGACAGAACACGTTCACTGGGGTCGGCTCACCGCCGGGCCCCCATCCCAAGGAGCCGTAATGCTGACCGTTGGCGACAAGATCCCGAACTTCAAGGTGAAGGCCACCGTGTCCCTGGAGAAGGGCAAGGAGTTCCAGGACATCACGAACGAGACCTTCAAGGGCAAGTGGCTGGTCCTGTTCGCGTGGCCGAAGGACTTCACCTTCATCTGCCCCACGGAGATCGCGGAGTTCGGCAAGAAGAACAAGGACTTCACCGACCGTGACGCGCAGGTCCTCGGCCTGAGCACCGACAGCGAGTTCGTGCACCACGCGTGGCGCACGCACCACCCGGACCTGAAGAACCTGCCCTTCCCGATGCTGGCGGACATCAAGCACGAGCTGTGCAACGCGCTGGGCATCCTCCACAAGGAAGAGGGCGTGGCCCTCCGCGCGACGTTCATCGCGGACCCCGAGGGCATCATCCGCCACGTGACGGTCAACGACCTGTCTGTGGGCCGCAACGTCTCCGAGACGATCCGCACGCTGGACGCGCTCCAGACGGATGAGCTGTGCCCCTGCAACTGGACCAAGGGTGAGGAGACCCTGACCCAGAAGCTGTCGAAGGCGGGGTAATCCACCATGGCCTCGCTCGAAGTCGTCCGCTCTGAACTCGCGGACTCCCACAAGGACACCCGCCTCAACCTCCAGGGTGTCCTGGAAGGTGGCAGCCTCACCGCGGAGCAGCGTTGGGGTGTGGCCGTGGCATGCGCCTTCGCCGCTCGGAATGAGCGGCTGAAGGAGGCCATGCTCAACGAGGCGAAGAAGGCCCTCGCGAATCCCGAGCCAGTCATCGAGGACGCGCGTGCGGCGGCGTCGTTGATGGCGATGAACAATGTGTACTACCGCTTCAGGCACATGATCGGGAAGGAGTCGTACTCGACCAAGCGCGCCGGGCTGCGGATGAACCGGCTCGCGCAGGTGCTGACGAACAAGGTGGACTTCGAGCTGGTCTGCCTCGCCGTCAGCGCCATCAACGGCTGCGAGATGTGCATGCAGTCCCACGAGAAGGTCGTCCTCGAGGGCGGCCTCTCCGAGGACCAGGTGCACGACGCGGTTCGCATCGCGTCGGTCATCCACGCGGCGGCGGTGGGGCTGGAGTCTTAAGCCCCTCTGTCGCGAGGCATCGCCGAAGTTTCAAGCGCCCTCCGGTGGAAACACCGGGGGGCGCTCCCTTTTTGGCCGCCGCGCATCCAACCAGCCGACACCGACAAACACACAGCCGAAAGGAAGACACCATGTACCGCAGCCCCAGCCCCCTCCCCGAGAAGGCCCGCGCCGCCATCGCTGAATCGCTCAACGAACGGCTCGCCGACGGGCTCGACCTGCACTCGCAAATCAAGGTCGCGCACTGGAACATCAAGG
Source organism: Myxococcus sp. AB036A (assembly GCF_006547355.1). Lineage (NCBI taxonomy): Bacteria > Pseudomonadati > Myxococcota > Myxococcia > Myxococcales > Myxococcaceae > Myxococcus > Myxococcus sp. AB036A. The sequence goes on from NZ_VHLC01000010.1 coordinate 122,385, forward strand.
GTCCGCAGTTCGCCTCGCTCCACCCGCTGTTCGAGACGTTCGCGGTGAGCCTGGCCACGCACAACGACTCCATCGCCGAGCGCGCGGTGACGCTGGGTGGCAAGGCCTACGGCACCAGCCGCCACGTGGGCAAGACGAGCCGCCTGCCGGAGTATCCGCAGGAGACGACGCGCGACATGGAGCACGTGAAGCTGCTGGCCGAGCGCATCGAAATCTACCTGGACGGCCTGCGGAAGAGCCGCGCCCTCTTCGTGGAGAACGGGGACTCGGACTCCGAGGGCCTCACCACGGACATCATCACCGAGTTCGAGAAGCACGCGTGGTTCCTGCGCGCTTCGCTCGAAGGCTGAGCCGCCTGACCCGGACGGGCCCGCCGGGGCTGTGCACCCCGCTGCACGCACATCCCGGGCCCTGTTCCGGCCGAGCCTCGTGTTCTCGCGAGGTTGCACCGGGCATGACGGTTGCTCTCCATGGGGGCATGACCCGCCGCGAAGCCGCGGTGTCGTGCCCCCCCTGGAGAAGCGCCCATGCGACGCATCACCTGTCTTGCCCTCACCGTCCTCGTCACCGCCTGTGGCGGTGAAGCCCCCACGCAGGAAGAAGTGGACGCGGCCCGTCAGCGCGTGGAACGCGTGGTGGCGGCCTCGCATCAGGTGCGCGGCGCGCTGGAAGCCCTGGGCGTGCTGCCGGTGTACACCTGCGGAGAGCCCCGTCGCGCCTTCCTCAGCACCGCCGCGCATGACGTGCGCACGCGGTGGGCCTGCGCCAGCGCCGCGGTGGAGCCCCATGACAGCGTGACGGACCGCGTGGTGCTCACCTTCGATGAAGGCGGCTGTGACGTGCACGGCCTGCGCTTCACCGGTCAGGCCGCGTTCCTCTACCGCGGCGGCGAGGACCTCATGGAAGTGGAGGCGGACTTGCGCGGACTCTCAGTGGACGGACACCCGCTCCAGGCGGAGGTGGGCTACGGCACGTGCGGCGACGAGACGCGCCTCTGGGCGGATGTGGAGGGCGGCGTCCCTGGACGGCAGGGCCACACGTTCCGCGTCGATGGCCGCGTGGGCATGCGAGCCGGCATGCCCGTGTTTGGTGGCACGTCGCTGGTGCTGGATGGTCCAGGCGAGCTGACGGGCCCCGATGGCACCGACCGCCTCACCCTGACGGGGCTGCACTACGAGGTGGGTGAATACCTGCCGAAGGAAGGCACCGCGGTGCTGGAGACGGCGGACGGGCGGCGCGTGGAAGCCCGCTTCCAGCCCGTCCTGTGGCGCCTGGGCAAGGCCGAGGTGACGGTGGACGACCTGGAGCCGGTGACGGTGCCCATCGTCCGCTGAGCGGGCGCGCGGCGGCAGCGCGCACCGCGCGGACTTCCGCTAGGGTGTGACGCCGTGAGCGACGACGTCCCCCTTCCGGCATTCCGCGCCGTGCCCCGCACCGGCGTCATCTTCGTCACCGCCGAGGCCACCCGCCGCGGCTACCGCTCCAGCGACCCGGAGTGGTGCAACCTGGGCCAGGGCCAGCCGGAGACGGGAGACCTCCCCGGCGCGCCGCCCCGGCTGAACCAGGTCACCATCAACGTGGCGGACATGGAGTACGCCCCCGTCGCCGGACTCTGGGAGGTGCGCGAGGCCATCGCCAGCCTCTACAACCGCATCTACCGCCGGGGCATGCCCAGCCAGTACAGCGCGGAGAACGTATGCCTGTCTGGCGGTGGCCGCGCGGCACTCACCCGCGCCGCGGCCAGCCTGGGCGCCGTCAACCTGGGCCACTTCCTGCCGGACTACACGGCCTACGAGGAGTTGCTGGACGTCTTCAAGGCGTTCACCGCCATCCCCATCCTCCTGGAGGGTGAGCGCGGCTATGCCTTCACCGCCGAGGACTTGCGGCGCGAGGTGCAGGGCCGGGGCCTGTCCGCCCTGCTCTTCTCCAACCCCTGCAACCCCACCGGCAAGCTGGTGCACGGCGAGGAGATGGCGCGCTGGGTGAGCGTGGCCCGCGAGCATGAATGCGCGCTGCTGGTCGACGAGTTCTATTCGCACTACATCTGGACGGGCCGCCCCGGACACCTGCCGGTGGAGAGCGCCGCCCGCTACGTGGAGGACGTGAACAAGGACCCGGTGGTCTTGTTCGACGGCTTCACCAAGAACTGGCGCTACCCGGGTTGGCGCATGACGTGGACGGTGGGTCCGCGCCAGGTCATCGAGGCTGTCGCCAGCGCGGGCAGCTTTCTGGATGGCGGTGGGAGCCGGCCGCTCCAGCGCGCGGCGATTCAGCTCCTCCAGGAGGAACCCGTGGTGGCGGAGACGATGGCCATCCACAACACCTTCCGGGAGAAGCGGGACCGCTTCCACTCCCGCCTGGAGCGCATCGGCATCCGCACCGACCGCGCGCCGGACGGCACCTTCTACGTCTGGGGCAACGTGTCCGGACTGCCGCCGCCGCTCAACGACGGCATGGGCTTCTTCCGCGCCGCGCTGGACCAGAAAATCATCGTCGTGCCGGGTGAGTTCTTCGACGTGAATCCCGGCAAGCGTCGCGCGCGCCCCTCGCGATTCCGCGGCTACGTTCGCCTGTCCTTCGGCCCGTCCATGGAGACGCTGGAGAAGGCCCTGTCGCGGCTGGAGGCCATGGTGCTCCACTACTCGCGCACGCCGGGTCAGCCGCCTCCGGCGCCCTGACGTGAAAAGGCCCGGCCCCTCCATGCGAGGTGGCCGGGCCCGGACGCCTCCAGCCGGGCTCAGCGGGGCGTGCCGCCCGTGCCGCGCTCGGGGACGACCCAGAGGTAGAGCGTCCGTCCCTCGCTCTGCACCGTCTTGGTCGGCGCCCAGTCCCCCATGTCGAAGCTGTGCGACACGATGCGCGTGCCTGGCTTCAGCTCCGAGAGCAGCTTGGACTTGAGCCGCTCGTTGACGGAGGGCAGCAGATAGAGCGTCACCACCGACGCGTCGCGGATGTCCGCGTCGAAGAGGTCACCCTGGCGGAACTCCACCTTGTTCTTCACGCCCGCCTGGCTCGCGTTCTGGTTGGCCTCGGCGATGCGCTCCGGGTTGATGTCCACGCCCACGGCGTGCTTCGCCCCGTGCTTCTGGACAGCGGAGATGACGATGCGGCCGTCACCGCTGCCCAGGTCATAGACAGTGTCCCCGGGCTTCACGCCAGCCAATGCCAGCATCCCGTCCACGGCACCTTGCGGCGTGGGGACGAAGGGAACCTCGGGCGCCTGAATCGAACTGCCCGCGGATCCGCGGACCTGCACCGTCACCTTCTGCTGTGCCGTCGAAACGCTCGCGGCGTTCGAGGCCATCGCCGCCGAGAACGTGAAAACCACCATCATTCGCTTCATGTCGCCTCCTTCGTTCGTTGCAGTCTGGGAGAGGAAGTGGCCTTGGAGGAGGTCCCCTGCGAGCCCCTCCGGGTGCGCACCGCTTCCACGGCGAGCAGCACGCCACCCGTGCCCAGCACGGCCAGCCCCGCGAGCGCGCCCAGCCCGGTGAAGGCCAGACTGGAATAGAGGACGTAGGCGCAGATGCCGATGAAGAGCAGCGGCGTGAGCGGATACAGCGGCACGCGGAACGGCCGCGGCGCATCCGGCTCACGCACGCGCAGCACCATCAGCGACACGCCCGTCAGCAGGAAGAAGAGCCAGAAGACGGGCGCGGTGTACTCCACCATCGTCTCGAAGCCCTGACGCGTCAGCGTCCCCAGCCCCACCAGCGCCAGGGAGATGGCCCCCTGCACCAGCAGCGCGCGGGACGGGCCATTGGACTTCGCGTGCCACTGCCCCAGCCCGTTGAACAGCACGCTGTCCCGCCCGAAGGCATAGTGGGTCCGAGCCCCCGTCAGCACCGTGGCGTTGGCGGACGTCAGCGCGGAGATGGCGATGATGACGCTCAGCACCAGCGCGCCCCCGCTGCCCACCGCGCGCTGCATCAGGTCCGCGGCCACCGCCTCCGAACGCGCCATGCCTTCGAGCCCCAGGCCGCGCAGGTAGGCCACGTTGACCAGCAGGTACAGCGCCGTCACCAGCCCGATGCTCGCCAGCAGCGACCAGGCGATGGTGCGCCGCGAACCCCGCACCTCCGAGGACAGGTACGCCACCTCGTTCCAGCCGCCGTACGTCAGCAGCACGAACACCATGGCCAGGCCCCAGGCGGTCCCCGACGACGCGGCTGGTGCCGGCGCCGCCTCCGCGGGCACCAGCGCGGGCGTGAACAGCAGCCCCACGATGACGACAGCCCCCACGCCCAGAACCTCCAGGGCCGTGAGCAGGTTCTGCGTACGGGTCCCCTGCCGAAGTCCGGCGATGTTCACCGCCGTCAGCCCCACCACCAGCATGGCCGCATAGACGGGCGACGAATACGGGCCCAGGGGGAAGAGCTGCGTGGCGTAGTCCCCGAAGACGAAGGCCAGCAGTGCGATGGAGCCGGTGGGGATGACGGTCAGCCGCGCCCACGCGAAGAGGAAGGCGGGCCCCTTGCCCAGCGCGCGGTACAGGTAGTGGTAGTCCCCGCCCGGGTGGGGCCAGGCGCTGGCCAGCTCCGCGTAGCACAGCGCGCCCACCAGCGACGCGACACCGCCCAACAGCCACGTGAGCAGCATGGCCTCACCGCTGGCGGACTGCGCGGCCACCAGCGAGGGCGCCTTGAAGATGCCTGCCCCCAGGACGATGCCCACTGTCAGGGCCATCACATCCAGCACGCGCAACGACGGCGACGGCGCGGACTCACCACGCTTCACGACTTCGACTCCTGCTTGCGGCTCCTGCATGGTGACGTGCTCCACGCGCCTCGGCAGCCTCCGCCGTCCGGCGCAAGATGAGGCCGGGACCCGGCCATGGGGAGGATGAGCGTAGGGACCGTCCCCTCCCCGTCCATGAGACGGAGGGCCCCTCTGCACTGCCGTGGACAGGGCCCCACATCCGGACCGGCGAGCGGACACTTCCTCGTTCCCGGCACGGTGGCTCTATGCTGGGTGTCAATGAGACTTCCGTCGTCCCGGCTCGCCCTGCTGTGCATGCTCTACTTCGTGCAGGGCCTGCCCTTCGGCTTCCAGGCCACCGCCCTGCCGGTGTACCTGCGCTCGCAGGGCGTCTCGCTGACCACCATTGGACTGCTCGGCGCGCTGTGGTTGCCCTGGGCCCTCAAGGCGCTCTGGGCGCCCCTGGTGGACCGGTATGGCTCGGCGCGCATCGGCCGGCGCAAGTCATGGATTCTGCCAATGCAGGCGGGGCTCGCGGCCAGCTGCGCCGCGGCGGCGGTCGCGGCTTCGCGGGACGCGCTCCCCGCCCTGCTGGCGCTCGTCTTCCTGATGAACCTGTTCGCCGCCACGCAGGACATCGCGGTGGATGGCTTCGCCGTGGACACCCTGCGCCCCAGTGAGCTGGGCCTGGGCAACACCGCGCAGGTGGTGGGCTACAAGCTGGGAATGCTGACGGGCGGCGGGCTGCTGGTGTGGGCCAGCGCGCGCATCGGCTGGTCCGGCCTCTTCGTCGCCATGGCGCTGCTGTGTCTGGCCGTCTTCACGGTGATGCTCTTCGCCCGGGAGTCTCCCCCAGAGGCGCACGCCACGCCGTCCGCGGCCACCGCCCGGCAGGAGCCGGATTGGCGCGAGCTGTTCCAACGGCTCAAGAAGGCGCTCCTGCTGCCGGGCGCGGGCTGGCTGTTGCTCTTCATCACCACGTACAAGCTGGGCGAGAGCATGTCCGACGTGCTCTTCAAGCCGTTCCTCGTCGATGCGGGCTTCACCGCCGCGCAGATTGGCCTGTGGGTGGGCACGTGGGGCACGGGCGCGTCCATTGTCGGCTCACTGGCCGGAGGACTGCTGGCCTCGCGCATGCCGCTGCTGGGCGCCGTGGGGCTCACTGCGTCGCTGCGGGTGATTCCCCTGGTGGGGCGGTGGCTGCTGGCCACCGGAGGCGTCACCGACGCGGGCGTCATCGGCATCACCATGGCCGAGGAGTTCTTCGGCGGCGCGCTCACCACGGTGATGTTCGCCTTCATGATGTCGCGCGTGGACCGGCGCATCGGCGCCACGCACTACACGCTGCTCGCCAGCCTGGAGGTCTGGGGCAAGGCGCCCGCGGGCCCGCTCGCGGGCTGGCTCGCGGACGCGAAGCACGGGCTCGGCCTGGGCTACGCGCCCGTCTTCCTGCTGGGCATCGTCCTGTCCGTGGCCTTCCTGGTGCTGCTGGTGCCCATGCGGCGCCAGAAGCACGCCCCGAGCACCACGCTCAACACCGCCTGAGGCCACAGCCGAGGAGCGCCGTCAGCCCTCCACGGGTGGCGCGTCGGGGAGCTCCGCCGAGCGCCACATGTACCAACTGGCCACGGAGCGCCAGGGCCGCCAGCGTTCGCCGTAAGCGAGCAGCGCCTTGGGCTTGGGCATCTCCGGCAGGCCATAGGCCTTCATGAAGCCCTTGCGCACGCCGTAGTCGTCCACGGGCAGCACGTCGGGCCGCTCGAGCTGGAACATGAGCAGCATCTCCACCGTCCACTGGCCAATGCCACGCACCTGGGTGAAGTGCTCGATGAGCTCGGCATCATCCATGCGCCGAACCTTGGCCAGCGGCGGCACGGTGCCGTCCAACGTCTTGCGCGCCAGGTCCTGGAGCGCGGCCAACTTGTTGGCGGACAGGCCCGCTTCGCGCAGCGACGTGTCCGGCACGGCCAGCAGCGCTTCCGGCGTGAACTTGCGTCCCGAGCCCACGCGCTCGCACACGCGCCCGAAGATGGTGGCGGCCGCCTTGCCGTGGAGCTGCTGGTAGACGATGGACTCCGCCAGCGCGCCGAACGGGCTGTGCAGCGGGCGCACCTGGAGCCGGAAGGGACCGACCTGCTTCATCAACGCGCCCAGCGTCGGGTCCGCGCGCGACAGGGTACGGCGGACCGAGGGCGTGTAGTAGCTGGGGTATCGAATGACGTCGGGAGGAGGACGCGGCATGGGCGGCGACCATGATGCCGCCGCCCAGCCCCCTTCACGCAACCCGATTCTTGCCGAGCGCCGCTGCCTGGAGCGGTGAGCATCCACGATGATGTCTCGGCTTCGTTACGGGGTCCCACCAGGCAACGCTGGCGGCGCTCGTCCGAGGTGTGGCTCGAGCCCGCGCGCGGACGCCCGTTGCGAGTCGCGACGAGCCCCGCGCCCGGTCTCACCCCGCGGGCGGTGGGCCCACGCAACTGCCGGTGACCTTGTTCCCCCAGCCGGAGGTGCTCGCCTGGCGTGCACGCCTCACGTGGCGCGAGTGAACAGATGCCTGTGGCTCACCTGATAGGCCCGCGTGCGGATGAGCTCGCGGAGGGAGCGCGGCGCGGCCATCCAGCGAAGGACCGAGACTGGAGACGTCTTGTCCGTCGAGATGAGGGCGACGCTGCCGATGCCAAGGAGCCGGTCCAGCAGGCTCTGCGAAACCTGGGTATCACCGACACTCCGGAGGTCAATCTCCCCCACGGTTTTGGAGAGGGTTCCGGTCTCGATGATGAGGCGCTGGTTCGTCAGCTTGTAGTGGGTGTTCCTCAGCATGAGGAGTGCGCCGAGGAAGCGGAGCAGCTCGTAGGCAATCAACGCACCGACAATCCACCCGCCCACCCTCGCCGTCTGCTCCGCCGCCTCGTTGCTCGGAAGGAGCGGGCCGAGGCGGCCCACGCCTGCACGCAGAATGACGGGAAGCACCAGCGCCACGAAGCCGAGCGCGAGGAGGCGACTGAGAAGGACCCGCCAGGAGGGCGAGCCCTCCCACAGCGTCTCTTCAGGGCCCAGAGCCTCGCCAGGAAGCACCGTCCGTAGCGGCGCGGGGGCTCCGTCCATTGGACGCCCGCAGTGAGGGCATCTCGGTGCGGAGGTCGAGACTTCACGCTGGCAGTCAGGACATGTGACCAGGGGCATGGAGGAAAGGTATGGGACCTGAACCTGGTCAACACGGCGGCTGCCCGTCCGCGGAGCACGTACTCTCTCCGGAGGCACGACTGGCCGGGCGTCGGCTCTGCCCCGCCTTCACATGGGACGTGAACCCACCCTGACTTTACCGAGCGCTTCGGCCCCCCTTCTACCGAAGCGCTCCCGAGGCACCTCACGCCAGGGCGTCCCGCTCTTCAGGGCCCAGCAACTGCCCTCCACCACCCGCTCTAGATAGGCGCAGCGTGCTCCGTCTCCGAAGGCACCTGGGTGCGCGGCTCGCCTTCCATCAGCTCCTCGAATTCCTGCTGCATCTGGACGCCCAGGTCCACGAGCTGCTCCTTGGACAGGAGCTTTCGAACCTTCTTGAACAGCTCGCCCTCTTCCTCTTCGACGTGGTGCTCAATCTGCTCCTGGAGCACCTGCATCTTCGCGTCGAACTCCTCGTCCGACGGCTCCAGGTCCAACAGGTCGGCGATGAGGCGCTTGGCGGACAGGTGTTCCTCGGCGGCCTCACGCAGCAGCTCCTCCGTGTCCTGGGCCTTTGCCGCGGGATAGAAGTACTGCTCCTCGATGGAGGCGTGCGCGCTCAAGCGGTCGGAAATCATCTCGAAGAGCTCCTGGCGTTTCGCCTCCGCCCCTTCCGAGAGCTTCTCGTACTTCTTGAACAGCTTCTTCACCTCGTCGTGCTGCTGCGTCAACAGTTCGATAGCGTCCATGCTCGCCCTCTCCCTTGTGGGTGATGTGTGTCGTGTTGAGGTGTGAAGACGTGTGGCTCAGGTCGGCAGCTTCTTCGTCGGCAGGTCCTTCATGGCGGGGCCGTTGAGCACCTTCCCGGTGGGACTGAAGCGCCCCCCGTGACAGGGACAGTCCCAGGAGCGCTCCGCGCCGTTCCAGTGCACGTGGCAGCCCAGGTGCGTACACACTGGGGACACCGCGTGCGTGGTGCCATCCTCCGCGCGGTACACCGCGACCTTCTGTCCCGCCACCTCCAGGACCTTGCCCTCGCCGGGCGCCACGTCCGCCAGCCGATGCCCATCCGGCCGGGACAGGCGATCCGCGACGAAGTGGAAGGCGACCTCCGCGTTCTCCTGGATGAAGTCCTTCGCGCCCGCCTGGGGCTTCACCCGCGTCGCCGAGTAGAGCGCGGCGAAGGGGTTCTGTCTGTCGAGGATGGCGTCGGAGAGCATCATCCCCGCCAGCGTGCCGAACGTCATGCCCGTGCCGGAGAAGCCGGTGGCCACGTACACGTGGCGGCTGGCCGTGTTGCGGCCGATGTACGCCAGCCCGTCCGCGGGTTCGATGATCTGGCCGGACCAGCGGTGGGTGATGTCCGTCACCGGGAAGCGCCGCAGCGCGTAGGCCTCCAGCGCGGCGTAGCGCCGGGCGGTGTCCTCTTCGGTGCCGACCTTGTGGTCCTCGCCGCCCACGATGACATAGGTGCGCCCGTTCACCTGCTGCGTGCGGATGTAGTGATAGGGCTCCTGGCTGTCGTAGTACTGGCCCGGCTCCAGCGGCCCGTTGAGCGGCCCCGCCACCGCGTAGGTGCGGTAGGGGTAGAGCTTGGTGTGCATGGCCACGCGGTTGAGCGGCGTGGTGGTGGCCTCCACCACGGCCGCGGCGGTGACAGTGCCCCGGTCGGTGACGACGCGGCAGGGCGAGCCGTCGTGGACCTCCGTCACCCGCGTGTTCTCGAAGATGTGACTGCCGTCGCCGGGAATCCGGTCCGCCAGCGCGAGCAGGTACTTGCGAGGATGGAAGAGCGCCTGGTCTTCCACCCGCAGGGCGCCCTTCACGGGATACGGCAAGGGCACGTCCTGGGTGAAGGTGGCCAGCAAACCGGCCTCGCGCGCGGCGGTGACTTCGTGGTGCAGGTCAGCCAGCTCGCGCTCCGTCTCCGCGTAGCGGTACATGGGCACGCGCTGGAAGTCACAGTCGATGCCGAGCTCGTCGACCAGCGCGGCGATCTGCTCGATGGCCGCGCGGCTGGAGGACGCCGCGAGCTGAGCCCCCTTCTCACCGAAGTCGCGCCGCAGCGTGGCGTAGGGCGTGTCGAGCATCTCGGTGAGGTGCGCGGTCGTCTGGCCCGTCTGCCCCGACAGGATGCGGTGCATGTCCAGCACCGCCACCCGCTTGCCAGCGCGCTTCAGGAGCCACGCCGTGGTCAGCCCCGCCATCCCCCCACCGATGATGGCCACGTCCACCGTCACGTCACCCGGCAGCGCCGGGAAGTCGCGCGGGGGGGCTGTCACCGTCCAAAGCGACCTGTGCGCCCGCTGCTCGTCGTCCATGGCCCAAGGCTAGGAACGGCGCCTCGGAGCGATAAGCCACGGGAGCGGACCGCACGGCTGGCTGCCTACCCAGCTCCAAAGCGCTGAAGATGTACACGAGCGAACACTGCCGGTCCTCTCGTGTTCGCAAATCACGGTGCGGGCAAGCCTGCTCTGGGGCGGCTCGCCGACGCGCGTTACAAAAACCCGTCCCAGGAGCCAAGGAGCTTCGACGATGCCCGTGGAAAGATTGGCTGGAAGCGCCAGCCTCGTCGACGTCTTGGACCGGGTGCTGGACCGGGGTCTGCGCTGGGACGCGAACGTCCACGGGCAGGCGCTCCAGGACTGGCCACCCGCATCCACACGCCCCATCGTGGTGAAGTTCGTGGAGGTGCGAACGCCCACCCCTCACTCCCGTGGAGCCTGACGCAGTGGTCCCCCCCGCCGCAC